>JAIBDQ010000122.1 GCA_024686135.1 Halobacteriovorax sp.
ATAGGCCCTAATGGCGATAGTTCAGGGAAATACGGTAATATCTGCGATTGTCTGATAGAGAAGCTAGATATTGACGATAGGCTGTACAAAGCGGCTATGAAAGCTATTGAGCGGCGCAGCATTGGTTGCGCTTTTGCTGCGTAGCGCATACACTCTTCTTTACAGGGGATATTTACATCACGTGTCAAATTTCATAAATCTATCTCTCAATAAGAGGGAGATAGGTCATGAAATTCAATCATTTCATCAGAGCATTTATTAGCTTAACAATTCTATGTATTTCACTTGAGGTTCACTCAGGTCCAATGTTTAGACGTCTTGTGAAAGACTATAATATTGGCAAATATGAAGACCAAAGTTTTTGCTATTTCAATGGTGCTGGAACTCTTAAAGGAAATAATCCTCAAACAAAAATTAGATTGGCGAGTGTGACTAAGTTATACACGACTTATTGGGCCTTAAGCACTCTTGGACCTAATCATCAATACGAAACTCGTTTCTATATCAAAGGCGATCAAATGCATATTGTTGGCGCTAATGATCCTATCTTTGATGATAAAAAGGTTTTCTACCTTTTAAGTCAGTTCAATGAGAAAGGACTTAAGAAGCTTAAAAAGATTACTTTTGATAAGAACGTGATGGTTTTTCCTAACAAGAAGAATGCTAGCGAAAACAATATGCACACATCAAAAGATTATACTAAGTTTTTAAGAACATATTTTAATACAAAAACTTGGTCTGACTCTTATTATGAAGAGTATTTAAGGCTAAGAAGACTTGCTCCGCAAAATCATGACGACGTTGAGCTTATTGAAAAGCCAAAATTTGAAGCAAAGAATATTGAGTTTGCAGATGATGCACCCTTTGATCTAGATGCTTCCGATGTAACTGTTTACTCTATTAAATCAGCTCCACTATACAAATATCTTAAATTCTTAAATGTAGTTTCTAATAATTATATTCCAGAGAAAATCTTTGATCAGCTTTCTAAAGAGGAAAATTTCAATGAATTTTTTGAAAGAACTCTTGGCTTTTCAGCAGAAAAGATTCAGCTTTATACTGGTTCTGGGCTTATGACTTATGATGAAAATGATGTCAGGTTTGATAATTTTTCTACCTGTGAAATTACGATCACTATGATCAGAGAGCTTAAGAAGCTTATCGAGGCAAATGGTCTTTATATTCATGATGTGGTTGGTGTCCCTGGAACTGACGGCGGAACATTTAGAAGAAGAAGATTTAGTATTCCTGAGTTAACAAATGCTTTTGTTGCTAAGACAGGGACTCTTTATCATACGGTAGCTCTTTCAGGGATGCTCGCCACTAATATAGGTTTAAGATACTTTGGTATCTTTAATCAAACCCAAGAGATCTGGTCTGCTAGAAAACTTCAAGACGAAATCGTGATTCAGCTTTTTAAAGACTTTCAAGGACCAGTTAAGTTTCCTTATCGTAAGGCAGGCTTTTGGCCCGTTGAAGGACCACTTGAGATGGTGAGGGAAGGAAGCTCTGAACCTGTCGCTTCTGCAGAGGTTATGTAATGAAGTTCTTCCTTTTAATAGGTGTTATCTTTTGCTTAGGAAGCGGTAGTTCTGCAGATAAGCAGCTTCGCTCTGGCATAATTAGAAACTCACCAGCAATGGTTAGTGAATCACTGAAGATGGGTGCTAACCCCAACCAAGAAGTTCAAAAGGGTAGGAGTCTGCTTATGCAGGCATCGTATAAAGGAAGGCTAATCCAAGCAAAAGCTTTATTAAAATCAGGAGCAAAGGTAAATTTTGTAGGTGAAGATGGTCAGACTGCTTTATTACAAGCGGCCACTGGCTCTAATTTGGCCGTAGTTAAACTTCTTTTATCAAATGGAGCTAAGATAAATCATAAAGCTAAATCGGGAACCACGGCCTTAAAGATTGCTGTAGTTTCTGAGAATATTGAAATGGCAAAGTATCTATTATCAAAAGGGGCAGATGCTAGTCTTCCTGGTCTTGGGAAGAAAGATATAAGATCTTTGGCCTTAGAGTCTCAAAATAAAGATCTAAAAAAGCTTTTTAAGAAATAAACTAGGACTTCGGCTTTTTCTTTTTATTCCATTTTTCGTTGGCGTCGTTTATTCCTTTTTCGTACTCAGCAATTTGCTCGGGAGTTAAAGAGGTCACTTCGATGGTCTTAGCACTTTTGAAGGCATTTTTACCTTGTTCGCACTCATGCTTAGCCCCGTCCATTTCAACCGGCACGTTTTTACGACCTTCTTTCATCCAATGAATTTCTTTCCCGCAAAATTTACAGTTGGCCATTATGCTAATCCTAGTTTTTCTTTCAGTTCTTCTTCTGTCATGTTTCCTTTAACTACCTCGGCTTGGAGAAAAGTTAAAGCTTCCTGTGTAATAATTCTTTGGTCCGCAGTACAAACTGATAAATCAATATGAGGTTGATTATTAAGATGTGATTGCTTTACGGCTTTTCTTACTATTTTTAAGGCTTCTTCAGTAGTCATCTTCTAAATCCTAATGTCCTAAATATGCTTTTTGTATTTCTTCGTTTTCTAGTAATTCTTTGGCAGGTCCTTCCATTCCTATCTCTCCTGTGGTCAGAACATAGGCCCGGTGGGCAATTTTTAATGCTGCAAAGGCATTTTGTTCTACAAGAAGAATAGTTGTCCCTTTTTTATTTATTTCTACAACGGCATCGAATATGGCCTGAACTAATATTGGAGCAATACCAAGTGAAGGTTCATCTAGTAAAAGCAATTTGGGATTCGCCATATAAGCTCGGGCAATGGCGAGCATCTGTTGTTCACCACCTGATAAAGTACCAGCTAATTGCTTGGCCCTTTCTTTCAGCTTCGGAAAGAGCTGACACATATATTCACGGTCTTTTTCGATCCCTTCCTTATCACGCCTTAGGAAAGCTCCCATATCAAGGTTTTCTGAAATCGTAAGATCAGGGAAAACCATTCTTCCTTCAGGAGACTGGGCGACACCTTCGGCCACAATTTTATTGGCCTCCATTTTATGGATAGGTTTACCATCAAAAAGAATCTCTCCAGAGCTAGGTTTTAGTAAACCCGAAATAGTATGAAGAGTGGTTGTCTTACCTGCACCGTTGGAGCCGAGGATTGTTACAATCTCACCTTCCTGTACATTTAAGTTAATTCCATGAATGGCATGGATGGCACCGTAGTGAACATGAAGGTCTTTTATCTGTAGGAGTGGATCACTCATCTTGTACTCCTAGGTAGGCTTCAACCACTTTTGGGTTGTTTTGTATTTCTGACGGATCTCCGTGAGCAATTTGGACCCCATGATCAACTACATAGATTCGCTCACATACTTCCATAACGAGTTTCATATCGTGCTCGATAAGAAGAATCGCAATTTGAAAATGATCTCTTACCCAGCGGATTAACTCAGTAAGCTCTTTAGTTTCATTTGGGTTCATTCCAGCAGCTGGTTCATCTAATAAAAGAACATTTGGCTTGGTGGCCAGTGCTCTAGCTATCTCAAGTCTTCTTTGCTCACCATAGGGTAAGTTTTTTGCAAGATGATGGGCCTTAGTATCGAGCTTAAAGATTTTTAAAAGCTCCATGGCCTCTTCTTTAAGTCTTGCTTCTTCCGCGTGATATTTTTTAGTTCTAAAGATGGAAGAGAGTACTCCGTAATCCATCTTGAAATGGCCGGCCAAGCGAATATTATCTAAAACCGTTAGGTCTTTAAAAAGGCGAATATTTTGAAAAGTTCTACAGATACCTTGCTGAGTAATTAACGCCACATGATCGCCAACAATTGATTTATTTCCAAGAAGGACATCTCCTTCAGTTGGTTCATAAATTCCTGTGATCATATTAAAGATAGTGGTTTTACCAGCTCCGTTTGGACCGATAACTCCAACCAAGTCTGTTTTACCAAGCTTTAGAGAGAAGTTGTTAACAGCAACAAGGCCCCCGAATCGCATAGTTATGTTTTTTGTTTCTAGAACTGTTTCCACTACGCGTTCTCCTTTTTACCGAAGAACGGAATCTTGAGCTCATGTTTACCAAAAATTCCCCCTGGTCTCCAAAGCATAAGGACAATCAGAAGAAGTGAATAGATAACCATTCGCCACTGACTAACTGTTTCACCAAAGAATCGAAGAAGCTCTGGAAGAATGGTTAGAATAATAGCGCCAATAACCGAACCTGTGATTGAACCAAGGCCTCCTAGAATAATCATAAGAAGGATGATCACAGACCACATAAAGGTAAAGCCATTTGGATGTAGAAATTGCGTGGCATGGGCATATAAGGCTCCAGCTATTCCCGCAAAACCTGCACCTAGTACGAATGCTAAAGTTTTGTATTTAAAAGTATAAATCCCCATAGAATCTGCTGCAATTTCATCTTCACGGATAGAGATAATGGCCCTTCCATGGGTACCGCGCATGAGGTTCACCACAAATAAAATTGTGATCACAACCCAAAGATAAACCCAAAAGAGATTTGACCATTTTGGAATACCGGTAAAGCCACGAGGACCACCGATGACGTCCATATTCATAATGACAATTCTTATGATCTCCCCAAAACCAAGGGTGGCGATGGCCAGATAATCTCCCCGTAGTCTTAGGCATGGAACTCCAATAAGGATTCCAGCAAATGCAGCGGTAATAAAGCCAATTCCGCAGGCGATAAAAAGGTTTAGAAAATCGAGGATTGGAGGCGCCCAGTAAACACTATAAGCCGCAGCAGAGTAAGCACCAACGGCCCAAAAACCTGCGTGACCAAGTGAGAACTGCCCACAGATTCCATTAATCAAGTTTAGACTAACAGCTAATATAATAAAGATTCCAGACATAAGAGCTAAGTGAATAACATAGTCCATTACACTTTCTCCTTTCTGTTCTTCCCTAAAAGTCCAGCTGGCTTAAGTAAAAGAATTAAGATCAAGATCCCAAAAGCAATGGCATCCCTATAAGTAGAAACCCAAAAACCAACAACAAGGTTCTCGGCTATACCTAGTACAAGGCCCCCAAGAACGGCTCCAGGGATAATTCCAATACCACCTAGAACAGCTGCAACAAAGGCCTTAAGACCTGGGATAAGTCCCATCATAGGCTCTACTGTATTGTAATACATTCCAACGAGAACTCCGGCGGCGCCAGCAAGGGAAGCTCCTACAAAAAAGGTAAAGCTAATTATCTTATTGGTATCAATACCCATAAGTTCAGCGGCATTTTTATCAAAACTAGTGGCCCGCATGGCCTTGCCAGTTCTTGTGTGGTTCACAAGCCAGTAAAGAAAAACCATGAGGATAAAAGTCGTTGAGATAATGACAATTTGATTTGTTGAAACGAAGAGCTCACCAAATTGGTAAGTCTTATTTTCAAAGTCAGTTACTTTAGGAAAGGCCTTAGGATCAGCTCCTAAAGTGTTTTGTCCGAAGTACTGAAAAAAGAGGGAAGTCCCAAGAGCTGTAATTAGGGCCGGAATTCTGCCTGCATATCTGATAGGTCTATAGACAATCCTTTCAATAATCACGGCCACCATCCCGGAGCCAATCATGGCGCAAGGAAAGGCCATCCAAAGAGGCATGCCACTTCTTATACAAAAGAAACCTATAAAGGCTCCAATCATATAAAACTCACCATGGGCAAAGTTGATCAACTTAATGATCCCATAAACCATGGTGTAACCTAGGGCCACCAGTGCGTACACTGAGCCCTGAGTAATCCCGTTTAAGAGATAAGTGGCGAGGTCATATAAAAAATAAACAAAGTCGGATTCCGTCCCGGTACTCATTAAGGATTAACCTTTTGTTTGAATTTCATGCCTTTAGCAGTTGTCTCAAGAACAACAGCCGCTTTTCTAGCATTTCTATTTTCATCAATAGTGATTGAACCTGTAATACCAATAAAGTCTTTTGTTGAATTAAGAGCGTCACGAATACCAGCGTGGTCCATCGTTGGGGCTCTCTTAAGTGCGTCGGCCATAACAAGGACTCCGTCGTAACCAAGAGCGGCCATAGCACCAGGCTTTTGTCCGTAAGTGTCTACGTATTCTTTAACAAATCCTTGAACAGCTGGATCAACATCATCAGGAGAGAAGTGAGAAGATATATAGTTTCCTTTAATCCCTTCAGCACCCGCTAGCTCTTGAAGTTTTGGTGAATCCCAACCGTCTCCACCAAGAAAAGGAAGATTAATTCCCATTTGGCGAGCTTGATTGAGCATAAGACCAACTTCTGTATAGTAACCTGGTAGCCAGATAACATCTGGTCCTTCTCTTTTTACTTTTCTAAGTAGTGATCTAAAGTCAGTATCTTTTTGAACATATGTAAACGATCCATCTACAATCGTTCCACCTAGCTCTTTGAATTTTTTAGTAAAAACTGAAGCAAGACCTTTTGAATAATCAGAAGAGTTATCAACGATGATGACGGCTTTTTTCTTGCCAAGAGTTTCGTAAGCAAACTTGGCCATAACAACGCCTTGAAAAGCATCGGTAAAACAAGTTCTAGAAATATAGTCACCTGTTTGAGTCACTGTTTCGTTAGTAGAAGCAGGAGTCATTAGAGGAACTTTTGATTGCTGGGCTATTGGTGCTCCGGCCAAAGTATTTGAAGAAGCAACAGAACCAACAATGGCGTGAACTTTATCAATATCGATTAGCTTTCTAACGGCGTTAGCTGACTCGTTTGGCTCGCCTTTATTATCTTCAACAATCAAGCGAATCTTCTTCCCTTTGATATCTCCAATTTTTTTAAGGGCCATTTTCATGCCGTTAACAGACTCTTGTCCGTAAGTAGCAATAGGTCCAGTCATTGGAAAAACAGCACCAAGAACAATCTCAGTTGCAGACAAAGCCGCCTTAGCAGCTGGTGCCTCGGTCATTGTTTTAGATTCTTCTTTTTTACAACCTTGGCTAAACATAGCAAGGGCCGCAAATACTGCGATTAGAGGGATTAGTTTTGTCATAGCTTTCACAAGACACTCCTTTATAGTGAAAAAATTAAATAAGTTGGTTAATCTTAAATTCCCCAACATTATCGAAAACGCGCACTGCGTTTGTAAAGGACTTAAATCTAAAGAATTTAGGGAATTAGCTGTAGAGCAGTATATTGGAACGTTGATCTAAATATGTTTCGCGGCCTGCAAGTTCAAGAGTTTCTAGGGTCTGAAGATCACCGGATTCTTCAACCCATTTTCTAATTTTGTCTGTTCCGTTGATAAAGTCGATGGCCAGACGGTCATTTTGATACTCGTAAGGCTGATCGTTCCATTTAAACTTATCTCCAAGTTCTTTATAAAGAGCGTGGCAAAGTAGCTGCCCAAAGCGCCAGCTTAAAAATGTACGTGGGTTAGTGACGTGAACCTGCATGCCGCCGCATGGAGTGTTCGCATGTTTTTGGAAGGTGGGCATAAAAACGCAGGGTCTTATGGTGAATCCTTCCAAGTCCCATGCCTTAATCCTTTGGTTTAAGGTATCGGCGAATTCAAAAGATTTGATATCAGGATGACCAATCATCTCAAGGGCGCGAGTCGTTCCTCGTCCCTCTGAGATATTTGTTCCTTCATAAAGAACACTTCCGCAAAAAACTAAGCAGCCATCGCTGGTTGGTAAATTTGGCGAGGGAAGAACCCAAGGAAGTCCGGTCTCAGACCAGTACATATCTCGTTTCCAGCCTTCCATACCAATCACTTGAAGCTCACAATCACTTCCAAAATATGTGGCGGCTAACCTGGCTACTTCGCCCATAGTAAGACCATGTCTTTGAGGAATAGGATGTCTTCCAACAAAAGATTCAAAACCTTTTTCTAAAAGATTCCCTTCAATAAGGACGCCGCCAGCGGGATTTGGTCTGTCTAGAATAATAACCTTAATATCTTTTTTAGAGCAGGCCTCCATAAGATGAGTCATGGTGTGAATATAAGTATAAACGCGGGTACCAACGTCTTGAAGATCGACGATGATGGTATCAAGGCCGTCTAGCATTTCATCAGTTGGAATTCTTGTCTCTGAATAAAGACTAAAGACCTGCATCTTAAAATACGGATGCGTATAATGAGTGGTCTCAACCATATTATCTTGCACGTCTGTGACAAAGCCATGTTGAGGCCCAAACAGACGGATAAATCGATCGCCAAAAATTTCTTTTAGTTTGATGGCCCCATGAATAATATCCGAAGTAATGGATGCACTATGACATAGGTAACCGATCTGACCTTTAACTTGGTCCTGAAGCGCCTTGTCAGAAATTAATCTATCGAGTCCGTGTTGTATCATTAGGGGGTTATTGTACTTGCAAGAGAAAGACAAGAAAAGCATGTTTTAAAATTCTTCAAATCTTGTATTATACAGTCAGCACACAATCGAAGACACACACTAAAGAAGACGGAGACATTCAATGAGACAATACCTAGATATGATGAAACATGTTTTAGAGAACGGTGAAGTTCGTATGGACAGAACTGGAACTGGAACAGTTAGCGTTTTTGGCTACCAGACAAGATATGATCTGGCCGAAGGCTTTCCTATTGTCACAACGAAGAAATGTCATCTTAGATCAATCATCCACGAACTTCTTTGGTTCCTTAAGGGTGATACGAATATTGATTATCTTAAAGAAAATAAAGTTAGAATCTGGGACGAGTGGGCCGATGAAGAAGGTAATCTTGGACCTGTTTACGGAGCTCAGTGGCGTTGCTGGAAAGGAAAGAACGGCGAGTGTATTGATCAGATCACAAATTTAATTCGCGGCCTAATTGAGAATCCTTTTTCTAGACGACATATTGTTTCTGCTTGGAATATTGGCGAGCTCGACGATATGGCGCTCCCTCCTTGTCACGCTTTTATGCAATTTTATGTAACAAACGATAAGAGACTTTCATGTCAGCTTTATCAAAGATCAGCGGATATCTTTTTAGGTGTCCCTTTTAATATTGCTTCATACTCACTTCTTGTTCTTATGATGGCCCAAGTTTGCGGTTATAAGCCTGGAGAGTTTGTTCATACTATTGGCGACGCTCATCTTTATCAAAACCATTTAGAGCAAGCTAAAGAACAGCTAAAAAGAAAGCCCCATCCTCTTCCTCAAATGAAACTAAACCCTAATATTAAAAACATCTTCAACTTCTCTTTTGATGATTTTAAATTAGAAGGCTACGAAGCTCATCCTCATATTAAAGCTGAAGTTTCAATATGATCATAAGTCTGATTGTCGCCATCGGTAAAAACCGCCAGATTGGTAAAGACAATCAGATGCTATGGCATATCAAAGAG
>JAIBDQ010000076.1 GCA_024686135.1 Halobacteriovorax sp.
AGGAGTACTGCAATCTCAGGCCGATAAAATGATCAAGGCTCAATACCGTGGGAAGCAAGGACCCTTTATTTTCTCTGGTGGAGTTCATGGTTATATGGGTCCTGGAACTCTTTATTTTATTAATCGGGATAAAGTTAAGCTTTATAAGAAGATTGACAAGGTGCTCCTACACGAATTAAAGAAGTCATCAACTTCGCAGATTCCTAGTTTTTCAAGTAAAAAACTTCCTGAGCTTTGGAATAAAGAACCTTTTCCATTCCTCTTCTTCTCTCGATTAAAAAAGGGAGAAGATAAATCTTTAGGACTACCACCTAGTCGAAAGCGTCCACATCCGCTCCTACCGCAGAGTACGGCCTTCGCTCTTAAAGTAGGAATGTATATCGGAGAGCTCCCTCGAATAATGGGGCCTTCTGGTAAGGGAAAATTAAAGCCCGAGCTCCCGATGGTATCCATAGAGAAATGGCCTGACGCATCGTCGTTTCGCGAATAAATGCTGGAAAACAATACGTATTCTTGTAAAGACAGGCCCCTAGTTTTAAAATAGGGAGACTGTTTTGAGCAAATGGAATTTTGCTCAATCGGAATTTAAAAAAGCTTAAGGAAAAGCCTATGAAACCCCAACAAACGAAAACTCTTACTCTTTGGATCGTCGTCTTTTTAATGATGGCCTTGGTTGCTAAAGTGGCCACCCAGCAAGATAAAAGTTCTAAGCCTATAACTTACCCTGAATTTATTAAGGCCGTTGAAGAAAAGAGAGTTGAAACTGTCGTCTTCAAAGGAAAAGATCAAATTATTGGAAACTATATTTCAGGTTACGATAATGGTGCAACTTTTAAGCTAACTGGTAATACAGGTAGCGAAACTTTTAAAATTTTAAGAGAGAATAATATCACTCCCGAGTACGCGGAAGAAGAAAAGCAAACTTTCTTCGCAAGTCTTCTCATTAACTGGGGACCGATGATTCTTCTTATCGTAATTTTCTACTTCTTTCTAAGGCAAATTCAAGCCGGCGGTGGCAAGGCCATGAGCTTTGGGAAATCAAAAGCTAAGATGCTTTCTGCCCATGATAAAAAAGTAACTTTTTCTGATGTTAGTGGCGTAGAAGAAGCCAAAGAAGAGTTAGTTGAGGTCGTAGACTTTTTAAAAGATCCAAAAAAATACACGGCCCTTGGTGGTAAAATTCCAAAGGGAGTTATCCTAGTTGGTCCTCCTGGGACTGGTAAAACACTACTGGCCAGAGCTGTAGCAGGGGAAGCCGATGTGCCTTTCTTTTCAATTTCAGGTTCTGACTTTGTAGAGATGTTCGTTGGTGTTGGTGCTTCTAGAGTTAGAGACCTTTTTGAACAAGGTAAAAAACATGCTCCTTGTATTATCTTTATCGATGAAATCGATGCCGTAGGTAGGCACCGTGGTGCCGGAATGGGCGGTGGGCACGATGAGAGGGAGCAAACTCTTAACCAGCTTCTAGTTGAGATGGATGGTTTTGAATCAAATGAAGGCGTAATTTTAATTGCTGCTACTAACAGAATTGATGTTTTAGACCCAGCACTTCTTAGACCTGGTAGGTTTGATAGAAGGGTAACGGTTGGACCACCAGATGTTCGGGGCCGTTTAGGAATTCTAAATGTTCACACAAAGAAAACTCCAACTTCCGAAAATGTTGACTTGGAAATCATCGCAAAGGGAACTCCAGGGTTTACTGGAGCAGATCTAGCTAATCTTGTGAATGAAGCGGCCTTAAATGCTGCTCGTTTTAATAAGAAAACAGTAGAAATGGATGATTTCGAAACAGCAAAAGATAAAGTCCTCATGGGACCTGAAAGGAAGTCACTTGTAATAAGTGATAAAGAAAAAAGACTTACGGCCTTTCATGAAGCAGGGCACACCTTAGTTGGCCACTTTTTACCCGAAGCAGACCCTATCCATAAGGTTTCAATTATGCCTCGTGGTGGAGCGCTTGGTATTACCATGCAGCTTCCAGCAGAAGATCGTCTATCAATGACGACGAACTACGCTCTGAATAGAATTGCCATCTTAATGGGTGGACGAGTGGCAGAAGAGCTTGTTTTTGATGATGTCACTTCTGGTGCTTCAAATGATATTCAGGTGGCCACATCAATGGCACATAAAATGGTCTGTGATTGGGGAATGAGCCGTTTAGGACCGCTTAAGTTTCATCGCTCAAGCCAAACAGCTTTTTCTAACCCTGGTAATGAAGGAATGAATTACTCGGAAGAAACTGCTGAGAGAATCGACCAAGAAGTTAAAAGAATCGTTGACGAGAATTATGAGATTGCAAAAAAGATTTTAACTGAGCACCGTGAAATCTTAGATCGTCTTTCTGAGGCCCTAATCGTTTGGGAAACTCTAGATAGACATCAGGTTAAGGACGTCGTTGAAGGAAAGGATATTGGAAAACCTACTTTTACTGAAAACAGTGGGAGTGGAACGCCAAAAGAAGAACCTAAAGAAGATGTTGTTACCAAGAAAGAAGACACATCAGAAAGCGATCCATCTGATGACCCAGTTCTGGCCTAATGAAAATTAAAAATTCAAAGTTTAAGTTTATGGGGGTGGTTAATATCACCCCCAATTCTTTTTCAGACGGGGGAGTAGTAAGTACTCCTTCACTTGTATTAGAAAAAGTCAGAGAACATTATTCAAATGGGGCCAGCTCCTTTGACTTTGGTGCTGAGTCTACAGCTCCTTCAAATAAGCCTATTACAATCGATGAAGAGTTAAAAAGATTTGAAGAGCTGCTTTATCCTGTTGTTCGAGAAATCGCGAAATTAAGAAAGCCCATTAGTATCGATACTTATAAGCCAGAGGTTTTTAAAAAAGTTGCTAAATATATTTATTCTAAAGATCCAAGCGCAGAATTAATCTGGAATGATGTAAGTGGTTCGGTAGATGATGAACTGGTTAAAGTTCTAGAAGGCTTCCACGAAGTTAACTATGTTTTTTCCCATAACTTAGCCCCTAAAAGGTCATTAACTTCAAGACATATGGAGTACCAGTCCCCTCGGCTAGATCTTGAAGACTTCTTCAAAGTGAATTTAAAAGAGCTTAAATTTCATGAAAATATCATCTTAGATCCTTGTTTTGGTTTTTCTAAGAACTTTGAGCAGAATTGGGAACTGATCAAGTTTATGCCAGATCTGGCCTCTTATATAAAAAGGCCATGGCTTCTAGGTGTCTCAAGAAAGAGCTTTTTTAAGGCCCTTACTGACGAATTTGAGCCAAAAAATGACCTTTCTTACAGAGAACAATTACATTCTTTGGTGCTTTCTTACTGGGCTTCAAAACTGCCTCAAGGGTCTTATTTTATTAGACTTCATGACGTTGCGGTGGGTCAATTAGCCACTCAGGGCCAACAACTTCTTACATAAAGCGTTATTTCGGGTATTCATTATACATGCAGTGCGTCAATTGCTGGCATTTTGTTTACCATCCGCTAGGGTGACTAAAGAGAAGCTGAGAGAGGGCCAAATGAAGAAGAAATTAACTGTATTAATGACAATTTTAACCTGTGCAAGTGCAGGAGCCTCTGTAAATAAAGTAATTTATGGAGAAGACGACAGAACTCATCTTAATGATAGTGAGCTTGCTGTTTTTAAGGAATTGGCCCGTGCTACTGCCGGAATGATTCCAAATACAAAACTAGAAAAGAAATTTGATGGTTTATTAACCTTAGTGAAAGGTGAGACTCTTGAAAAGGCCATGCGGGTTTGTAAGGATGAAAAGTTTAGCCAAGTAATGACGGCAGCAAACTGTAGCGGTTTTTTAGTTGGTAAAAACCTTCTTGTAACTGCTGGTCACTGTATTACTAGTGAAGCCGCTTGCAAGAATAACCAATGGGTATTTGATTTTAGACAAGACCTTCTAAAGGAAGGTGAGACAGAGCTTTATGTAAATTCAGACAACGTATATGGTTGTAAAAAAATTATTTCTCAAAGCTTGAGTCGCGTAAGTAAGAATGATTACGCATTAATAGAGCTTGATAGAGAAGTTACAGATAGAGAGCCTTTAAAATTTAGAAGTGAAGGTAAAATTGAAACAAATGATCCTCTAGTTGTAATCGGACACCCGTCAGGACTTCCGACAATTATTGCAGACGGTGCTAACGTAAGAACAAATGATAATGATTTCTTCTTTCAGGCCAACCTGGATACTTTTGGTGGTAACTCAGGATCTGCAGTTTTTAATGCTAAAACAAATACTGTAGAAGGTATTCTAGTTAGAGGTGAAAGAGATTACGCCTTCGATCCTGATTCAGGTTGTAATAGAGTTTTTAAATGTAAAGATGATGAGTGCCGCGGGGAAGACGTAACAAGAATCACAGTGATTCCTGAGCTCGCTCCTGGTATGACTCCTGAAGAGCCAGAAGAGGTCGTGGTAGAAGGTTTAGAAAATCCTTTTGCAATTCCTGGACTATTTGAAGAGATGGATTGCAATCCATTTATACCCGGCTCATGTCCAGATACACTTTTTAATTAATAAATCTAAGGGCCGCCTTCAGCGGTCTTTTTTTTGCCTTTCGCCAAATGCTAAAACCTGTCATAATTGAAGTATGCAACTGTCTACAGTGACATTGGAGGCAAAGGATGTGCCTTCTACAGTTAGTTACCTCTCTGAGCTTTTGGACTTAGAAATTGTCCCGTTGGATCACGATGAAATTCTTTTAAAGAGCGATTCAGTCGAGTTCAAGGTCATTCCCGGTGGCAAAAGTAAGAATAAAGGTAATATCATTTTTGACTTAACTGTTAATGAAAGAAGAGAGCTAGATGAACTCTGGCAAAAGGCTCAGTTTCTTCATTATAGGTATGGTGAAAAATGCTCAATGTCAGAACTCAAACAAGATAATCTTCTAAAAGAGCTTCAACTTACTGACCCAGATGGTCGAAGATGGAGATTTTGCACTCTTCAATAGCTGCACTAAGTCAGATGTAAGTTTCCAATTTAATTACCTTAATGCAACCCGTATTTGGCCGACGAAATAACACAACAACTGTAAGAAGTTGTAAGTTGGCATTAACTGGTGGGTTTGGTTTTATGCCTCAACGAAAAAAAACGGCAATACAGAGAAAACTAACAAGGACAACAAACATGACATTAAGGACGATTTCAGCATTATTCGTTTCTATGACTCTTAGCTTTGCAACTTTCGCAGTTGATAAAGTTATTTACGGAGACGATGACAGATTAGACATTTTTGAGGCATCTAACGGACTTCACTTAGAGCTTGCTAAGTCTACAGCAGCTATGATTTCTCATTCAAAGCTTATTTCAAATGATGACGGAACAACTACTGTTACTGGTTCAAGCCTAGAAAGCCGTGGCATCTGCAAAACTGCTAAGTTCTCAGAGCAACTTACTTCAGCTAATTGTTCAGGTTTCCTAGTTGGTAAAGATCTTCTTGTAACTGCTGGTCACTGTATTCGTTCAAAAGGCGACTGTCAGGCAAGTGCTTGGGTTTTCGACTTCGCAGTTGAAAATGCAGACGACACTGCTGCTTCAGTTCCTACTACATCAGTATATAAGTGTGTTGAGATCATTGAAAGAGACCTAGACCGTGGAACTAAAGATGATTACGCTCTAATCAGACTAGAAAGAGAAGTAACTGACCGTGAGCCACTTACTTTTAGAACAGAAGGAAAAGTAGAAGTTGGAACTCCACTTGTAGTTATCGGACATCCTACTGGTCTTCCGACTAAGATTGCTGCTGGTGCCATCGTAAGAGAAAACACTAGAGGAACTTATTTTCAATCTAACCTAGATACTTTTGGTGGTAACTCAGGATCAGCGGTATTTAACTCTGAAACTGGTGTAATTGAAGGGATCCTAGTTAGAGGTGAAACTGATTATGTATACGACAGTGCTCAAGGATGTAGAGTTCCTAAGCAGTGTACAGACGAAGGTTGTAGAGGTGAAGACGTTACACGTATCACTAACATCAAGACTCTTGGTAACAATAAGTAATTAATTAAATCAAGAGGCGACGATAAGAGCGCCTCTTTTTTTATATACTGCAGAGAATGCATAAAATAGGCCCGCTAGGATTGCGGGCCTTTTTGCGTCTAAAGCTTGAATAGTCCTGAATCGATTCTGTGTTAAAATTCCTATATGAAAGAATGGTTTAAATATGACGAGAGAGAGTCGACTTATTGGCTGACACGGCATCTTTTTTTAAAAGGTCTTTCTCTGGTTTATTTATGCGCCTTTGTGCCCATGCTTTGGCAGCTTCCTGGGCTAATCGGCAAACGGGGAATTACACCATTAGAAGAATTTATGCCGAGGGTTCTTCAGCATTTTGGTGATGGCATAGGCACCTATCTTTACAAATTTCCGACTCTTTTTTGGATCAGTGCTTCTGATGGTTTTATTCTGAGTATGGTTTGGCTCGGGATATTTCTAAGCCTTTTGGTGGCCATGGGAAGGGCCTCAGGGCTACTGCTTTTTATCCTTTGGGTTCTTCAGTTAAGTTTTACCTACGCCGGCCAAATTTGGTATTCCTTTGGTTGGGAGATGAATCTTTTAGAACTTGGTTTCTTAAGTATTTTTCTTGTCCCATTTTTGAGGCTTAATAGTTTTGATAAAAATGATCCTCCACCTTTGGTGATTATCTATCTGATTCGATGGTGTCTTTTTAGGCTGGTACTTGGGGCAGGGCTTATAAAATTAAGAGGGGATGCTTGCTGGAGCGATCTTACTTGTCTTGTTTATCATTATGAGACTCAGCCAGTTCCTAATCCATTGAGTTGGCTTTTCCATCAAATGCCACTTTGGTTTCATAGTGGTGGGGTTCTGTTCAATCACTTTGTCGAATTAGTAGTTCCCCTTTTTATTATGTACCCAAATAAAAAGCTTCGCCATAAAGCTGGTTTTTTCTGGATATTGTTTCAGTTAGTTTTAATATCTACAGGGAATCTTGGATGGATAAATATTTTGGCCATTGTTAACTCCTTAGTTTTATTTGATGATTCTTTTTATAGAAGGTTTTCACCGACGTATCTGATTGAGAAGTATGAGCTCTATAAGAATAGAACGAAGAGGCATGGTCCCATATATTGGGCGCGGTATTTTGTTTGTTTCCAGGTAGTCCTCTTAAGTATAAATCCAGTTAGTAATTTAATTAGTCCGTCCCAAGTTATGAATAGAAGCTTTGATCCTTATCATTTCGTTAATACCTATGGGATGTTCGGAGGGGTTACTCGAAAGCGTTACGAAATAGAATTCGAGGCCACGACGGATGGGGTAAACTGGAAGCCTTATGTCTTTAAGTGCAAGCCAGGGCCTGTTGATAGAGCCCCATGTTTAATGACCCCATCTCATTATAGACTTGATTGGCAGATATGGTTTGCTGCCATGGCCGGTCCTGAGAGATCTCCATGGCTACAAAATTTTTCTTTAGCACTACTTGAAGCAAGGCCTAATGTTCTTAGATTATTAGAATCGGCACCCTTTGGTGATCTAAAACCTAAGGCCATAAGGGCGCAGTACTACCTTTACACTTTTACTAGTATAGGAGAGAAGGGGTGGTGGAGTCGTGCCCATCAAGGACTATATCTAACTGAAATGTCTCTTGGGACGTACTAAAGTGGTCGGTGACTTTTCTCCACTAGGGTCACCAAAAATCTAGTTAAATACCTGAAAATTTGTCTAAAAACTTCGGCACGGAGATTGCTCTTTAATTAAGTAATGAGGCAAGGATGCTTCAGGGTCGCTCAAGGATGAGTTATGAAAAAAATAAGCTATTATCTATGGCTTGGTCTCTTTATATGGGCCATTGCCTTAGTTTCTGAAGCCCATGGGAAAATGAAGTCCCGCCTAATTGTAAAAAGGAAAACACCTCCAAGAGCAATCATGCGTGAAGCCTTTCGTGTGACATCTAAAGAAGTTCATCAATTTAAAAATGAGGAAGATCTGAAAAAAGCAAAAGAGAGTTTTGCTTCTGATGATGAAGTTGAATGGGTGGTGGAAGATAAGGTTATGTCTCATTTTTTTGAACCCGGAGACGATGGTACTGATGAAGATCAGCTTTGGTTTTTGCAGTGGCATTACCACAGTCAAACGGCAGGTATTAATCTTCCAGCGGCCTGGGACATCTCACTTGGCGAAGAGGTCGTAGTGGCCGTAGTGGACACTGGAATAACTTCACATGCCGATTTAAATTCAAAAGTTTTAGCCGGTGCAGACCTTGTGTCAGATCCTTTTATGGGAAATGATGGAGACGGAAGAGATAATGATCCAAGTGACCCAGGTGATTGGATAGCTTCAGGAGACCCTTGCTATAATGGTCAAACAGTAGACTCAAGTTGGCATGGAACTCATGTGGCCGGAACGATTGCTGCTCGTACAGGGAATGCTACCGGAGTCGCTGGCGTTAGTTTTGGCGCAAAGGTTGTTCCTGTTAGAGTTCTTGGAAAGTGCGGTGGTTGGGCCAGTGATATAGCTGATGGGATTAAGTGGGCAGCGGGGGTTCCTGTGAGCGGCGTAGCTCCAAATGCGAATCCTGCTAGAGTTATCAATTTAAGCTTAGGCGGTAGGGGTAGTTGTTCGGCCATGATGCAAGAAGCGGTTGATGCAGCAAATGCAGCAGGGGCTGTAGTTGTGGTGGCCTCTGGTAATAGTAATCAGAATATCGACTTTATTCACTACTCACCGGCCAATTGCAAGGGAGTTGTAACTGTGGCCTCTACTGATGAAAATATGGATAAGAGTTTTTTCTCAAATTACGGAGAGTTTATTGATGTCTCTGCACCTGGCGGCGGCGAAGTTGGAATTATGTCTACTCATAATAATGGAACCAGAGGTCCTGGTTCCAGTGATTATATACAAATGAAAGGAACAAGTATGGCGGCACCACATGTCGCTGGAGTTGCGGCCTTAATGGTTGGAGTGAATCCAAATCTTTCCCCCGCACAAATAAGACAGGCCATTGTGGACTCTGCTCAAAGCTTCAGTACTTCTAGTGATTGTGATGATTCAATCTGTGGGACTGGTCTTTTAGACGCAGAAGCGGCAGTAATGATGGCCATGAGCATGGTCCCAGATCCAAACTTTGTCTTTGATGAGCCGGCTCTTTCAGCGACCTCTGAACCTGTTACGATCACTTGGTTCAATGGACAAGACGATGAAACTGGCGGCGCTTGCGGTACAGTGGACCTTCAAAACGGAGGGGGCGGTGGCCCTTTTAACTTAAGTTTATTATTTGGACTTTTATTTGCTCTTTTAATTCCAAACATCAGGATTAACAAAGCCTGGTAGCGGGGATTTGTTAAGGGCCGAGATAATATTTCTCGCCACTAGCTCACTCATGGCAGATCTTGTTTCAAAATCGGCGCTACCAATATGCGGAGTAACTAAGACTCTATCAGATTTTAAAAGCGGCGAGTTCGCGCTTATAGGTTCTGGGGCAGTAACATCTAATCCAACTCCAAAAAAATGTCCTTCACTAACTAGTCTTTCTAAATCTTTTTCGTTAACGACTTCGCCCCTAGCGGTATTAATAAAAATGCAATCTTTTTTTGTTTTTGACAATTTTTCATAATCAAAACGCTCTCTAGTTTCTTCTGTAAGGGGGCAATGCAAACTAATGACATCACTTTCTTTTAGAAGTGTCTCAAGATCTACTTTTTTACCTATTAATTTTTCTGTTCTAGAGTAATGGATAAGCTTCATGCCAAAACCATCAACGCATCTTTTCGCAAAAGCATGTCCAATACGGCCAAGCCCATAAACTCCAAGAGTTTTTCCTTTTAATGATTTTCCTAAAAAGCCCAAGGGCTCCCAGTTGATCCATTCGCCGTTAATGACATTTTCTTTGGCCGGTGTAATTTTTCTTGATAAGTTTAATAGTAGTGCCATAGCAAGATCTGCTGTGGCGTCAGTCAAAACACCGGGTGTATTACCAACAGCAATTTTCTTTTTTGTTGCGCTAGCAACGTCAATATTATTAAAACCCACTGCGTAATTCGTAACAACTTTCAATTCAGGTGAGTTCTCTAAGAGCTGAGAATCAATCTTATCGCTTAGCATGGAAATAATGCCTACTTTATCCTTTGCTAGTTTTAGGAGAGTCTCACGGGGAATAGGGCCTTTTTGCTGCCATATTTCCACCTCTAGGCCAGCATTTTCTAGGATTTCAATCCCATTAGTAAGTATGCTCTGCGTAACAAGTATTTTAGGTTTTTCCATAAGCTGATTATAGACCTTCGATGACAGAAAAAGAAAGGAATTGCCCATGGACGACTTCTTTATAGGGAAGTTTAATTTTAAATCTAAATTGTTATTAAAACACTCGGTCTTTGCTGACCATATTTGCACGGAGGCAAAATGCAATTAATTAAATCTCTATTGGCCCTTATGCTTTTACTAGGCGCCACTGCTGGAGCAACAACACTAGCTGTTATTGACTCTGGTACAGACACACTTCATAAAGATCTGCTAGCTAGCCTATGGATCAATCCAATCGAAGGTGAAATCTCTAATGACCGTGACGAAGACAGAAACGGTTATCAAGACGATATCTACGGGTGGAACTTTGCTGAAGGTAACAACTTGGTTATCGATCCAAAGTACAGAAACTCACTTACTACAGATATCCGTAAGTTCTTTGCTCTTCAGGCTAAATCTTTTTACGGAACAATCACTGAGGAAGAAAGAGAGTGGATCAAGACAAAACTTTCTGACCAAGAATTCTTAAAGTCTATCCAGGTTTATGGAAACTTTATGCATGGTACTCACGTAGCTGGTATTACAGTTGCTAAAAACCCAACGGCTAAAATTCTTTCAGTTAAGCTTATTCCAACTGAAGTTGCTCTTCCTGGACAAAAGGAAATTGATATGGCCGCCGAAAAAGGCCTAGGTCTAACTCTTGCTAAACTAGCAATGGGTCAACTGGCAAAAGCTCAGCTTACAACAATGATTGAAATCGCTGCTTATGTTAATTCTCATAAAGCTAGAGTTGCTAACGGATCTTTCGGTACTGGTTATCCTCAAGCAAAAATGATTGCTGAGCTTATTGGTAAGCCACTGAAGCTAACCGAAGAAGAGATTACTGAAGTTGCTAAGCACTTTTTAACAACTCTTAATAAAGAAGGTCTTCATTTCGTTAGCGAAGCAAGAAATACGCTTTTCGTATTCGCCGCTGGTAACGATGGTCTTTCTAACGATGATTTTGGATCATTCCCAACGAATATTGATGCTGACAACGTAATTTCTGTTGCTGCTACTATCGATGCTGGAAAGCTTGCTAGTTTCTCTAACTACGGCAAGAAGACTGTAGATGTTGCTGCTCCTGGTGTTGCTATCAATTCAACTGTTCCAGATAATATGTACCTTAAAGTTTCTGGTACTTCTCAGGCAGCCCCTTATGTTTCAAACGTAGCGGCCAGAGTTTCTGAGATCAATGCAGAACTAATGCCAGTACAGATTAAAAAGATCATCATGAAAACAGTTGATATGCGTAGAAGTTATGCTTCTAAAGTTAAGGCCGGTGGTGATGTGAATATGCTACGTGCTGTTCAGGCCGCTGAAAATTCACTTAAAATGGACCTAGATAAGGCCATTGAACTATCTCACAATCAAATTACGACCAAGGATTTGGAAAAGGGTCTTTCCAAGGATGGAAGTCTTCGCGAAGGGTACGTATTGCCGATGCCTAGCCCATTTGTTTTAAAGTAGTCCTTTAAGTCTATCGCGCAGATCGAAAGATCATTTATAGAAGGCCCCCGAAAGGGGGCCTTTCTTTTGCCTTATTTACTTCCTAGTTAAGAGATATGATTTTTGAGTCGCAGTTTCAATACCGGACTCGCGCATACGAGGATTCCCAACTTCAATTTCTTCACTTTCAAGAATTTCAATATCAAATTCTTTTTCAAAATATTCGTAGATAAAGTATTCTTCCGTAGACCACGGTGGTCCCTGGCATTTAGATTGGTCATATTCAAAGGTTAGCATCAGGAGCTTACCGCCAGGATTTAAGAGTTTGGCGTATTGGTCAGCATAAGACTTTCTAGTGTCTGGATCGAGGGCAACGATGGCGGCTCGGTCATAAGCGTAATTAAGCTTTTCGCTAGGTATAAATTTAAAATAATCTCCGCAGTAGAGATCGATATTTTTACTTCGAAATTGTATATAATCACCCTGTTTAATTTCATCGTAAGAAATATTGTTTTCTTTAAAAAACTCCTCACAGGCCTTTTTCGAAAACTCAATCCCTACCACTTTAAAGCCTTGGTCTTTAAGGTAGATCATATCAAGAGTTTTTCCGCAAAGGGGAACAAGTATTGTTTTTTCTAGCTCTTCAAATCTAGATATGTTTTTAATAAGATTCGGATGAAAATCACTGCGGTGAAACCCAATAGAGTTCTCATTCCATTTATTTAGCCAAAAATCTTTTTTCATTATTTTCCCTTAAAGCTTGTCTTCGTAGTCCTTAATTTCAGTCCTGAATTGCCTTAAGTCAACGGGGATTTTTCCTTTTAGCCATTTTTGAATAAGCAGAGGATGTTTCTTTTTGATTCTATCCACTAACTCTACTTCATCAGGAGTTAGGTACTCTTCTTTCTTTTTTTTAAGTTGCTTAGGGCTTAAAAGAGGGTATTGAAAGTTCTTGTAGGCCATGAGTCCTTTGGCGTATCCGTATATTATCGTTTTTAAATCAGTTTTTCTTTCATATTGTATTCTCTTCTTCTTGCGACTTACTTTATAACCAATAGGTATAATCGTCCTAAGCGTCGATCCGTTATAGTAATCCTCTGAATGAACTAACTCGTGGGCAAGAATTCCTTCTAGGGCAAGGTCAGAGATATGATGGTCAAAAATTATTGGATTGACGCCAATTTTATAGTTGGGGCTTCCAAATAAGAATCTTCCAATGGTGAAATTTGATTCAAGAAAATATTGGGGATTTTTGATGCTATGAAAATTAAGTTTAAATTTTCTTTTTCTTCCATTGATACTATTGTCGAGGCTATGATGAGTGTTTTTAATTATTGAAACTGTCATGCCTCTTATTTTTTCAACCTGTTCTATGGTTAACTCCTTTTCCTTACCTGCAAAGAGCAATGTAGGTAGAGTTAAACATATGGCGGTGACCAAAATTGTCTTCAAGATAAGTTTCATACCTTTAATTTAGCAAAACCTATTCCAATAATTGGTTGGAATTTCAGTGACTTAAAGAAGGAAGTTAAGTGCAGATTTTAAATCTGTTCAATAGTTAATCACTAAACTTGTCCTGAAGCTCCTAGAACTCATCAAAAAGTCGTTATGAGGTTCTCAATATTCAGGCCTGTTTACCTAGCAATTTTAAACATCTCAAAATATGAGGATGTTTAATTTAGATATATCTAAAAAATGACCCTTATGTGTAAATAAATGTTAATAAAATACCGTATTAGAGGTAGGATTCATAAAATAAAGCGAAAAAACTTGAGG
>JAIBDQ010000141.1 GCA_024686135.1 Halobacteriovorax sp.
CGGAATCGCTTTTATGAATGTTGATAAGAAGACCGAAGAAAAGCTATTTCAAGAGATCAATTCAGAGGCCAGAGCAGAAGAAATGAGAAAAATGATGGCTAAGCGCGCTGCGTCCAAATAAATTAACTCACTATTATTTCATTGGAACAAAATACCCACTTAGTTGACTATAAGTATCCCCCTTTATATACCACACTGCACACAAAATTTGTAAATATTGGGGATCAGCAAATGGGTAATTCTACTTTTTCACATCGCATTTTAGATACGGCGAATATGCTTAGAGAAAATAATCTCTACCCTTTCTTTAGAGCGATTGAAGCAAGTGATGGAACCACAATAACTCACGATGGTATCGAGATGGTGATGATTGGTTCAAATAATTACCTAGGATTAACTCACCATCCATATGTTCAAGAACAGGCGATTAAGGCCATTGAAAAATTTGGAACTGGTTGTACTGGCTCTCGCTTTTTAAATGGGAACTTAACTATTCACGAAGAGCTTGAAGAGAAGCTTGCTAAATATCTAGGTCACGAAGCGGCCATCGTTTTCTCTACTGGTATGCAGACTAACTTAGGGGCACTAGCAGCACTTTGCGGTCCTAAAGATTGTATGCTTTTTGATAGTGAAAACCACGCTTCAATTATTGATGCTAGCCGCTTGGCCTTAGGACCAACATTTAAGTGGAAGCATAATGATATGGAGTCTCTTGAAGAGCAACTAGCTTCAAATATTAATAGATTTAACCGAGTAACAATTGTCGCCGATGGAGTTTTCTCCATGACTGGTGATGTGCTTAAACTTGATCAAGTTATTGGCCTTGCTGAAAAATACGGAGCGATGGTTTATGTTGATGACGCCCATGGAATTGGCGTTATGGGCGACCGCGGCCGTGGGACTATGAATCACTTTGGTGTAACAGAAAAAGTTGATTTTAATATGGGAACTTTCTCTAAGTCCTTCGCTTCAATTGGCGGTGTTATATCTGGAACTCACGAAGCCATGGATTATGTTAAACATACGGCCAGAAGCTTTATGTTCTCTGCTTCAATGGCACCAGCGTCCGTTGCTACTGTTTCTGCCTGTATCGATTTATGTGAAAAAGATAACTCAATTCATGAAGCTCTTTGGAGAAATGTAGATTTTATCCAAAAGGGTTTTAAAGAGCTTGGTTTTTATACTTACAACTCTGAAACCCCTATCGTTCCAGTATTTATCGGGGATGATTTAAAGGCCATGCAAGTAACTCAGTTCTTAAAAGAAAACGGAGTTTTCGCTACTCCTGTTATTTCTCCAGCTGTTCCTAAAGGCGAGGCCCTGATTAGAACCAGCTATATGGCAAGTCACACTCAAGCTCACCTTGATAGAGTTCTTGAAGTCTTTGCTTTGGCCAAGAAGGAACTTGATATTCCTACTGGTCACCGTCTTCACTAAGAAAGAGGATTACAATGGTTGAAATTAAAGAAGTAAAAAACAAAAAAGATTTAAATGCTTTATTAGATCTTCCATGGAAACTTTATAAAAATGATCCTAACTGGGTTGCCCCTCTAAAGATGGCCTTAAAAGACATCTTTAATCCTAAGCATCCTTTCTATGAAACAAGTCGTATAAGGTCTTGGCTGGCCCTAGATAAAGGTCAAGAAGTCGGCAGAGTTGTTGCTGTCGTTAATGACCACTACAATAAATTTCAAGGTGAGAAAGTTGGTTTCTTCGGCTTTTTTGAAGCGGTTAATGATGACTTTATTGCCCATACACTTTTTGAAACCGCTGAAAAATGGCTTAAAGAAGAAGGTATGACTAAAGTGATGGGACCTATGAACCCATCTACGAACTACGAAGTTGGTACTCTTGTTGAAGGCTTTCAAGATCCTCCGCAAATCATGATGACTTATAATCCAAAGTATCATGTAGAACTTATTGAAAAGAATGGTTATCAAAAAGCAAAAGACCTTATCGCCTATAAGGTTATGGTTCCTTTTGATATGCCTGAGAAGGTTATGCGCGTTTCAGATCGGATCATGCAAAAAAGTCGCGTAAAATTTAGAAATGTTAAAAAGAAAGACTGGGATAATGAAGTTCTTCGCATGCACGAGATTTATAACGACGCCTGGGAAAAGAACTGGGGCTTTGTTCCTATGACCGATAATGAGTTCTTTCATACGGCCAAAGACTTAAAGTCAGTCATCGATGAAAGACTTATCCTTATGGCAGAAGTCGACGGAGAAGTTGTAGGGTTCGCTGTATGCCTTCCGGATGTCAATCAGGTCCTAGCACATAACCCTTCTGGAAAGCTATTTCCTACGGGAATATTTAAGCTTCTGAATATGAAGAAGTATGTTAAGAGATGCCGAGTAATCACTTTGGGTCTAAAACCAAAGTACCGCAAGATGGGACTTGCCGCTGTTATGTATCGCCAGCTACAAGATAATATTGTGGCCTGTGGGTATAATGAAGTTGAGATGAGCTGGGTTCTCGAAGATAACCTCGAGATGTGTAAGCCTCTCGAACTTATGGGTGGAAAGATTTACAAACGTTATAGGGTCTTTGAAAAGAACTTATGAAAATACTGATTACCGGCGCTACAGGATTCGTCGGATCTCATTTATCCGATCTTTTACATAATAGTGGCCATGAGGTTTTCTCCCTTGTGCGCACCCCTTCTAAAGCTAAAGAGTTCGATGTAAAAGGGACCATCATCAGGGGAAACTTAAACACCACCAAAACACATGATTGGGTTGCAGAACTTCCAGTTGATTTAGACGCTGTCGTTCACGCAGCTGGTATTGTTCACTCTTTTGAAGACCGAAGCTTTTATACAATTAATACCGAATCAACTAGACAGCTAATTGAAGACCTCTCATTTAAATTCCCTAATCTTAAATTCGTTTTAATTTCTTCACTGGCAGCTTCAGGTCCATCCAAGAGATATCAAACTGAAGATCAGGTGCCTGATCCCGTTAGCGTTTACGGTAAATCAAAATTAGCAGCTGAGAGAATCTTAACAAATGAAGCTCCGGCGAACTGGCAAAAATCTATCATTAGACCTCCAATGGTTATAGGTCCGAGGGACCCTGCCGTTTTAGATGTCTTTAAGATGGTTAAAAAAGGTTTTGTTCCCTCTCTTGGAAGAAAGGGCGGTAAAAAGCTTTATAGTTTTGTGGCTGTCTTTGATCTCATAGAATCAATAAAACTCTGTCTTGAAAAAGAAACAGAGGGCACAGAAGTTTATTTTAGTGCCTTTCCAAAGGCGGTTGAGTTTAAGGACTTACTTTTGGCCATTGCCAACAAGCTTGATAAAAAAGCGCCTTATATAATTCCATTGCCTATTACTCCCATAAAAATTGCAACTAAGTTTCTTGCCCGCAGAAAACCAGAAGGAATGAGACTTACTCCAGATAAGATCAATGAAATTCTGCCTAAGGCCTGGACTTGCTCCGCAGATAAAACAACAAAGAGTCTTGGACAGGTTTATAAGTGGGACCTCGACCATATAATAGAAGCTACGATTAAAGATTATAAAGCTAGAGGCTGGTTATAAAAAAGTTCTTCTCTGTTTTATTTTGCATCTTACTCTTTATGGAGCTTTCTCTTCATGGCACAGGTTATTTCGTTAGGAATAAAACTAAAAAAAAGACTCTTAATCCTGGAACTGACCATATTTTAGTTCTCGGGGAGTCTACCAGCTATGGTCTCATGTTATCTAATCGTCTAACTCAAAGTTATCCGAGCTTAATTCAAAAATCTTTAAATAAAACCTATCCTAAAAGAAAAATAGAGGTTGTTAATCTTTCGTACCCGGGACAAACAAGTTTTTCTATTCTAGACAATTTGGAGCTTAACTTACTTAAGTATAAGCCTAAGTTTGCTGTGCTCCACTTTGGGGTCAACGATATAAACCCTGCACTAAATCCTATTTCACATTTATCATTTTTCACCAAGATTAAACTTTTAAAGCTTATCTATTTTTCATACCTCTATTTTAACTTTCAAGAAAAAATTCACGAAGGAGAAAATGGCGAGTTCATTTTTTATGATCCAGATGCTGATTCCGAGTTTTCAAATAACGAATATATACAAAACACAAAGCCAAATTTTCATGAGGTCTTCAAGCTCTTAAAGAAGTACCAGGTCCCAGGGCTAATGCTAAACTATTACAAGTCCCCGAAGGTCGTAAACGACCTTCTAAAGGAACTATCTAAGGAAGAGAAGTTTCCCTTGATTGACATTCAATCTGCTGAAGTTCCAAGTGAGTTAATTTCAAAAGATAATTGGCATCCGAGTGAAAAGGGTCACGCTCAAATTGCCAAAAAGATTATAGATTATATTTTAAAAGATAAGGTTTTTGGCCCTAGTATCTAAGGCTAACAATCGGTCCCCAGGCCTTTTTATAACGAAGCATCCCTACTTTTACATCGTGTTCAAGCCAGCGCTTATAGAACTTATGATTGTTTTGATAACCGGCAACTTTTCGAACACCTTCCGATGCTAGCGCTGATAAAAAGAAAGCTCCAACAATATCTGATAAGTAATGTTTCCCATCCTGCATTCGTTGAAGACCAGACATGACGGTTAAGCCCAGAGGAATCATCGCCCAACCTGGTCCATAAAATTGCAAGGTCTTAAAAAAGAGCGCTGAATAAGGAACTATATGACCGGACGGCCACGAGCTATCCCCTCTAAATTCTTTTTCCCAAAAGCTGATATTATCTTGGCTTGGCCTCTTATGAATTTGAATATAACTTAAGATCCCACTCTCCGCTAAGGTCAAGTACATGGCCGAAGCGTACTCCATCATAAACTGCATCATATGATTATTGCCGGACTTCTTTCCATAATACCAAGCCCCCATGGCGGCAAAAGGAAAATTAAAAAAGACTCCCGCATCCCCCACATGATCCACAATATTCTTGATTTCTTTAGACTGAGTAAGGGCAGCTACTCTATCGTCGTGCTCAAAGGCGTACCAACTTGCAGCAGCGCCAGCAGCTCCGTAATACAGGTTATTCTGCACAGTGAACTGCATATAAGAGGCTTTAATCATCCAGTTGATAGTTGTTTTGGTATCGGTCCAACCATCACCACTAGGTGCTTTTCCTTCACTGGCATTTAATTGAACACTAAAAAGTAAAATAAATAGAATTTTATAAATCATTAACGTCTTTCTTTCTTAGGTCCTGTTACTGAGCCAAGGATATAATCCCATAATGGATTACTCACTCCATACTTAGATTCTTCTTTTGAGTTGTGATGCTGAAGATGAAACTTTCTTAAATATCTTCCTACTTTTGAGGTCATTGCAAAGTGATGAGTAGCGTAGTGAATATAGTCATAACATAAATAGCCAATAATAAAAAAGGCCATAAACCCTTCAATATAATTCCCAGGAACAATTAAACCAAAAAGAAAATAAAGCAGACCCATAATTAAAATTGCCGGCACCGGAGGCATAACAAGTCTAGTTGGATCGTCAGGGTCATCATGGTGAAGACCATGAAAAAGAAACACAAATCTTTGCCCTAATTTAGTTGAAGAGTTCCAGTGAAAAACCCAACGATGAAGAGCGTATTCGGTCCAAGTCCAAACAAGAAGACCACTTACGGCCAGACCAATCCATTCGATCCCAGAATATTCAAAAACCGTCACTCCTCTGTAGCCTAAAAACAAAACCACAGGAGCCCACATAAGTAATGGGATGATGGGGTGAACATGGGTACACCATTCAAGAATTGGGTTTTTAAAGATACGAATCGAGTCGTACTGCTTCATAAATTACTCCGAATTATTGCGGCAAGTTATCCTAAAATTCACTACTTGTCTATGCTTGTATGTGATTTTAGAGGTGCCAAAGAAGTGCCATTTCCCTATGATAGGTCTATGAAATTACTGATTGCGCTAATAGTTAGTTTTACAATTTCACCTGCTTTTTCCGAGGGTCTCGTTAGTCCTATTACGGAAGAGATGGCCAAGGTCTTCAAAAAAAAAGACTTTAAGACTCTTCGTAATAGAGGCTTTGTCGTTAAGAAAAAGAACATCAATAAATCCGCTTGGCCTGAGTTAACAATTTACTTCACAGTTAATGCCAGCCCTCTTGAAACACTCGCACTTTTTATAGCCTATGAGCATCAGAAAAATTATGTCCCTGGTCTTATTAAGTCAGATGTTATCAAGCAAGTTTCTCCGGTGGAAGTTTACACGGACTATGAAATGGAAATGCCTTGGCCTCTATCTAATAGCAAATATGTTCACGCCACAGTTTTAAAGAAAAATAAATTTGATATTTTTAGAGTTGATTGGAAAATGATCGAATCAAATTCCGCCGATATTGTTAAAGGCTTTGCAGAGTTTTACCCAAGAGATGGTAAAACTATTTTTAAGTATAGAAGTTTTATCAATCCAAAAAGTTTCTTAGCAGGTCTCTTTAAAAAGACCATGATCAAAGATGTAAAAACCTCACTCTCCGCCATTAGAAACGAAGCTGAAAGAGTCAAAGGAACACCTCAGGGTAAAGAGTTTATAAAGTTAATCGAGCTCGCCATGAGTGGAAAATACGCCTACCCAAATGGTCGGCCGACCAAATAAACTTGCTTTAACTCCCCTAGTTTCAAGACCTTAATGCCATTAGCCGATTATTTTTATTTATCGCGTAATAAAAAGTAAGAATTTAAACCCTTCTGTCTTTCGTTGCACACGGCTAGACTAGTAAACAGCAGAGACATATTCCTCATATGATTAATTCGACCTTGGATAGAGGGAGTTTGAAGAGGTCGAATTTCAATCATCTTTTGAGCATTCCAAACATTTTGTTTTTAAAATAAGCACGTAGTCCTGCTTCTAACGTGATCTTATTTTTATGTAAAAATTCTGGCTCGATTAAAGAGTTTAAAAAAATCTCATCTCCAGTAACCAAAAGCTCCACACTTGTATCACCTAATAGTTTTTTTCTTTTTCCTTCTCTATAAAAGTCTTTAAGAACAATGAGAGTATAATTTTTAAAACTGTTTATTTGTTCCCATAGCTCTGGGTGATACCTTTTAAGATCAAGAAGAAACCTGGTTGAAATTCCTCCTAAAATATTGGAGAGATGATCAACGGCAGTTTCGTAGCGCTTAACATAATCGATTTTTTTATCCTTTAAAATCCTTTCAAAATCCGCGAGCTCCCCTAGCTCTTCCGATAAGATTAACTCCAAGATATCTTCTCTCGTTTCAAAATATTTATAAACGGTGGTCTTACTTTTACCTAAGGTTCTGGCCACCTCATTCATATTAAAGCCTTTTAGACCTTTATTTTTAAAATGAGGCCAAAGCTTCAAGGCCCAGATAATTCTGTTGTCATGAGCATGATCAACTCCCTTATTTCCTGCCTTTCTTCCCATATTTCAACCTTTTAGCTAGTATATAAAAATGAACTATATTAATTAAAATAGTTCATTTTATGGTATTATCATGCCATGAAACTAGAAAAATACAAATACTTATTCTCATTTGCCTTACCTATATCAGTCTTCATCTCCATCAGGGCAGAAGGATGGATGTCTTGGTTTGGTGTGGCCTTTCTCTTTGGTTTTATCCCTTTGCTTGAACTCTTTTTTAAAGGAACCAGTGAAAACCTAGATAAACAATCAGAGTCTAATCTTTTAAATAAATCATATTATAATTTTGTCCTCTATCTCATGTTCGCTGTTCACTTGAGTCTGGTTAGTTATTTCTTATGGAATATTTGGAGTTATGGTTCAGAACTTCCACTTATCTTTTTAATTGGAAAGATCTCCTCCATGGTTCTAGTTAACGCCGCCCTTGGAAGTAATTTGGCCCATGAACTAGGACACCGCAAAGGAGCTCTTAATAAGTTTTTATCGCTTAC
>JAIBDQ010000124.1 GCA_024686135.1 Halobacteriovorax sp.
ACCGAAAAGGTCTAGACTTGGGGGGAGACATTGGTCGCTTTGGAATTCGCGGAAGCCAAATGCATAATGCGGAAAATAAGCATATCAAATTCAAAACCTTCAAAGATGGCTGGGGCGGTCATGGAGATATCAACTCCGACTCGGAAGTCCTTGAAGACTTTCGCGAGTCGATGACTGCTCTACTGGTAGAGTAATTTATCTAAAAATACAATCATTCGGAAGAAAGTATTCCATTGTGGAGTTCATTCCTCTATTTCCTACGGTCACGTTAAATCTAAACGAGAAATTCTCAAGTGACATTCCATAGAGTTCAGAAGTAGTTTTATAAGTTTGAAAACCAAAGCTGCTCACATCTAGGGCACCTATCGTATTAGAATTTGAATTATAACAACTGTAATTTCCTGTCTGATGTTTTTTACATCTATTCAAATCAAACTCTAATACAATATGCTCTCCCATCTGGGCAAAGAGTCCACCTTTTTTTTCTAGATAAGGAATGTCATGCAAAGTTATGACTCCACTATGAATGGGGGCGAACTTTAAACCATTATGATGAAGAATCCTTAAAATCACATTTTTTTGTATAGTTTCTACAGAAATGCTTGTCGTTGGATGCTCTGTTGAGCAGACAAAATTAATTGGTATTTCGTTAGAAGAACCTGCCTTCTCTTGAATTCTGTTTAGGACTAACTCTAATTGATTCGCTGCAAATGACTGCGATGTAAGCAATAAGAAAATAAAGATGGCTTTCATAAAAATCTCCCCCGAATTTAGTAATTAATTCTAGGGGAGAGGGAGATACCATGGGAAACATTGGTGACGAACTTTTATACACCACAAGGGGCCGCCGATAAAAAGAGACTTTTATGACGGCCCCATAGAGGTTGAAAGATAACTATTCCTCGATGAGGTCCTCATCTTCGGAAAGTTCAGTGCTATCTGGGTTTACTATTGTGGTGGGAACTTCCTCTTCGGTCGCTCCTTCTTCAACTGCGCTCATTTCCTCTGAAACAGAGTCAGTCGAACTTGGTACATTGATATCATCTTGCGCTTTTCCTGGAAGTGAGAGCAAAAGGACTATTCCAGCGCAAAGTAGGGCAAAGCTAATTCTAAAGTTTGATTCTTTCATTTTTCCACCTCTAAGTGTTTATGTTGAATGCATTATCGGGCAAAAACTTATTTAGGAAAAATCGTTTTATTTACTTATTAGATTAGGTTAAAGTTAACTGAAAGTAAGGAGAACTAAGTGGATCGCTTAAATTTCAATCATTTATACTATTTTTATATTGTTTCCATGGAAGGCTCAATTAAGTCTGCGGCCGAAAAACTTTTCGTCTCCCAGCCCACCATAAGTGATCAGATTAAGCTTTTAGAGGAGTTCTTTAATTGTAAGCTTTTTGAGAGAAAAAATAGAAGCCTTTCACTAACCAAGGAAGGCAAGCTAGCGCTTCGTTATGCGGAGCAGATCTTTGAACAATCAAGAGAGCTTACTAGCACCCTTAGAAATAAGTTAAATATTCCTAAGAAAAGTTTAGATATTGGGATCACTCATTTTATGTCTCAGTACTTTCTTTACGATAATATTCTTCCTCTCTTTGGAAGAGATGAAGTGGCCGTAAATATCATTGAAAACCAAAGGCACTTATTATTGGCAGATTTAGAGGAAGGGAATCTTGATGTAGTATTTACGGATTCTAAAGACTCGCTTTCTAGTAATATGGATAGTTATAGAATGGGGGTGAATAAGTCTTATGCTATTGCCCATAAGAAGCATCAAAAACACAAAAAGAGTTTTCCTGATTCATTGAATCAAATCCCCTTTTTTAATTATACAAATGAGTCCTTTCTTAAATACGAAATTGAGTTATTCTTCTCCAAGAATACGGTTTCACCTAAGATTATTGGAGAAGCTGACGACATCGATTTATTACAAATGGTTGCGGAGAATGGGCTTGGTTTCGTTATTGTTCCAGAGATTGCTAAGAACCGAATATGCCAAAATAAGGATGTGGTGGTTCTTGGGGAAGTTACGGAACTTGAAACTTCTGTTTGGGGAATTGTAAAAAAGAGTTATAAAGGTCTTGGTTATAAACTATTAAAAAATGAGCTTTAAAATGAAAAAAAGAGAAATTGAATTAGTGAAGCCCGATGAGTTCGAGCAAGAAAATCATTTCTACCCCAAGGCCTTAAATGCACAGTTGCATGCACTAGTCAGTCACTTCTTTAATCTTGATCATGAAAGAATCTTGAAAAGATATTCTCATTTAAATCCACAAGTTGATGTGGACGCACTAAGAAATCTTTTGAATTATCAAGCAAAACATTTCCATTGGGGAGGGTCTGATCTTTTTTATGTAACAACTGAATCTGGAAATAGAAAGATGGTGGTTCTAGAGACTAACTCTTGTCCATCTGGGCAGAAGTCCATGCCACCGAGAAGTGATTCGGATGAGCATAGAGGTTATAAATACTTAATAGAAAATTCATTTTTACCAGCAGTAAAAAAGAAAAAAAGACTTCCAAAGGGAAGACTTGCTGTCATTTATGACAAAAACTATATGGAAGTTTCAGGATACGCAGCAACTATGGCTGACCTCTCCGGTGAAGATGTTTTACTGATTCCACATTTTGATGGTGAAGATAGTGTGACCAGCTTTAAAGATGGGGTCATGTTTGTAAATTATAATGGAGAGGAAATTCCAATCCGTGCGGCTTTTAGATATGTTACTCAGAAGCCTTGGAATAGATTACCAGTTGTATCTAAAACTTTTATCTTCAACTCAACTTTAGTTTGTCTTTCCGGTGGAAGAAATAAGTTATTGGCGAATAAGGCCTATGAGCTTTTTAATTCAGAATTAGCTGAAACCGGGTTAAAGATTAATATGCCGGAAACAATAAAGGACGTAAGTAAGCTCGAGATTCCCCTTTGGGTTCAAAAGTTCGGAGGAAAGGCCGTTATAAAAAACCCATATTCTAATGCTGGGCAAGGTGTTTATACGATTACTAGTCAGGCAGAACTAGATGACTTTATGAAAGAAGATTATCCTTATGACCAGTTTATTGTTCAAAGCTTGATTGGACATTACGATTGGAGCTCAAGTAGTGAGCATGGTCGCTTCTTTCATGTTGGTACTGTCCCAAATAAAAAAGGCAATATTTATATTGCTGACTTAAGGATGATGGTTTACTCCACCCCTAATGGTTTCTCTCCTTGTGCATTCTACGCCAGAAGAGCGAATACTCCCTTGGAGTCAGAATTGACGACGGCCAGTTGGGATGTTTTAGGTACAAACCTTTCGATAAAGAAAGGTGAGAACGAATGGGATTCAGATACTTCTCGTTTAATGTTGATGGATAGAAAAGATTTTAATCAGTTGGGAATAGGCACCGACGATTTAATCGAGGCTTACATACAAACAGTCTTAACGGTTATCGCAATTGATAAAATGGCCCAGAATTTAGTAAATACGAAAGGGCAATTTAGAATAAAGCTCTTTAAATCTCTTGATAACGATGAATCACTTTTAGAGGAAATAATGGTGTAGTATGGAAAAAGTATTAACTGTTAAAACAAAAGAAGAACTAAAAATATCGAGCCTCAAACGAGGTGAAATCCATAGATTCCAAATTCATATTTCTGACAACGCCCTTGGTGTTCCTTGGAGAGTTCCACTTGTCGTTGTGCGAGGAATAGAAAAGGGCCCAGTCTTAGGTATTACCGCTGCCGTTCACGGAGATGAGCTAAATGGTATTTCAACTATTTTTAAGTTGATCGAAGAAATTGATCCGAAGAAGCTTAAAGGAAGTCTAGTATTAGTGCCCATCGTTAATGTTCCTGGCTACTTGCTTAATCAAAGATATTTTTCTGACAATGTTGATTTAAACCGAATCATGCCTGGTAAGAAGGAAGGGGGGCCTCCGAGTAATATTTTTGCCCATTTCTTTATAAATAAAATTGTAAAAAAGTTTGATTACTTACTTGATATGCACACGGCAAGCCATGGACGAGTAAACAGCCTTTATCTTAGGGCCGATCTCGAAGTTGAGGAGACAAGAACATTAGCTTATCTTCAAAATCCTCATATCATCGTTCAAAAGTCAGATGAGCAAGGAACATTAAGATCATGGGCCAATGAAAATGGAATTCCTTGTATTACAGTGGAGATTGGAAACCCTAACGCCTTTCAAAAGAATTTAGTCGACGAAACACTTGATGGGGTACTCAATACCATGAAGTATTTAAAAATGATCAAAGGGAAGGTTCGAGATATGGTTACCGATGCATTTGTTTGCGATCATTCCTATTGGATCCACTCAAAAAGAGGCGGTATTGTAGAGGTTTTTCCTAAGCTTTCTGATGAGATTACAGAAGGTCAGGTAATAGCAAAAGTTTACGATGTCTTCGGACAAGTTAAAGAAGAGGTTATTGCAGACAAGTCAGGGGTTGTTATTGGTAAAAATGTTAGACCAAACTGTGATGGCGGTACTAGAATTTTGCATTTAGGGGTAAACTTAATTGAGCCCGAACCTGAAGAAATTCCCGGGCACGAGGATTTTGAATGAAAAAGAAAGAAAAAATTTTAAAATTTGATTTTCCTGAAGGAAAACTAATTTCAAATAAATATGAAATCGTTGAAAAACTTGGTGAAGGCTGGGAAGGCGAAGTTTATAAGGTTCGTGAAACGGCGACAGGAATAGAAAGAGCGGCCAAGTTCTTCTTACCTGAAAGAAATAAATTAAATAAGTCGGCTAAGTTCTATGCCAAGAAACTTCATAAACTTAGATCCTGCCCAATACTGATTCAGTATTTGACTCAAGACACTATTATCATAAAAGGACATACGATCACTTACCTCATATCAGATTATGTAGAGGGAGAAACCTTATCTAGCTTTTTAAACTCCATAAAAGGTAAGAAAATGCATCCGTTTCAAGGACTACTTCTTCTACATACTTTAGTAAAAGGGTTAGAAGATATTCACGGGCTTCGAGAATATCATGGAGACCTTCATACAGATAATATTATTGTGCAAAGATTTGGTCTAGGTTTTGAATTGAAACTTCTTGATATGTTTTATTGGGGAGCCCCTAAACCCCAAGACTTCAAAGACGATATCATAGATGCTATTCGAATTCTCTACGATGTTCTTGGGGGAGCAAATACTTATCAGAAGCAACCTCAAGAAGTTAAAGATATTTGCTGTGGTCTTAAAAAGAGTTTGATCCTTAAAAAATTTAAGAACCTCTCTCAGTTAAGAGTTCATCTTGAAACTATGAGTTGGAGAAACTAATGAGCGACTCGGTAATCCTTCAGTCAGAAAAAGAGCATATGCAGAGCGAGTTCAAAAATGGATTAGCAGAGCTATTCTCTTGTAAATCTCACTACGATAAGCCTAATCAAGACTGTCTTGGACTATACGCCATAGAAGGGCTATGTAAGGCTTTGGTCGTGTCTGACGGGATGGGAGGACATCAAGGCGGGGAGCGAGCCTCTCGAATGGTTTGTGAAACTATTAAAAAAGCACTCTCAAAAGAGCTAGACCGAGGACGCTTTCTGGATGCCATAGAAAAGGCAGATCAAGAAGTTAAAGGCTTGAAGATTGGGGCCGGAGCAACTTTTACGGGGGTTTTAATCGAAGATGGCTACGTTCAATTTTTCAATTGTGGTGATTCTGTCTCTTATCTTTTTGGAAGCCGCGGAAAAATTAAATACCGAACGATTGAGCATTCACCTCTGGGTTACGGAATTGAGTCGGGTCTGATTCCTCACGAACAGTCTGAAGAAGCAGGACTTGTAGAGGATAATATTGTCTCTAACGGAGTAGGCTTTGAGCCCATGCGAATTGAGCTCTCCCAAAAAATTCCTCTTGCAGATGGGGATATTATTGCTCTTATGAGTGACGGGGTATCGAAGCACTTTCGCATCGAAGAGATTGCATCCTTCTCTACAAGTGGAAACTTTGAAGAAAGAATACATAGCTATATCAAGAAAACGGAAGAGGATTCTGAGACCTACCTTTACGATGATAATTCCCTTATTCTCTTCAAGTACGCTTCTTCTTAGACCGACCTATGCAGTGTAGTACTTGGTAGAATAGAAATACGTCAAATTTGTCGCTAGGAAATAATTCTTCTTTTATTATATCGTCAATATCAGATATGATAAATGAAATCTCAAACTGGTTAATAACAAGTAAGAGTACTTTGTTTGGAGGTATAGATGGCCGAAGTTAAAGATAAAACATTTTTAGTTATAGACGATATGAAAACGATGAGAACAATTGTTAAGCAATGCTTGAGGGCTCATGGGGCTACAAATATTGTTGAAGCTGATGACGGATCAACCGCTTGGGAAGTTCTCGAATCTGGCGGTGGAGAGCACGGAAAAATCGACTTTATTGTTAGCGATTGGAATATGCCAATCATGACTGGAATCGATTTACTTAAAAAATGCCGCTCGGATGATAATTTCAAAGATATAGCCTTTATGATGGTGACTGCTGAACAAGAAGGTGGGCAAGTTAAAGAGGCTATTGAAAATGGTGTTGATGGCTATGTCGTGAAACCATTTAACTCGGCTTCGTTTGGCGAGAGACTAAAACAAGTCTTTGATAAAAAGTTTAGCTAGGTTTAATTATGAAAGAAATCTCTTTTCAATCAAAAGGCTCTCACGGGTTATTTACATTTAGCGAAAGAATTTCGCTAAATGATGAAGAGATTTTAGTGTCTGTATTTAATAAGGCATCTAATTCTGAATGTCACTTTTTCATTCTGGATTTCAAGGGAACTGAGTCGATGATTCCCAAGTTTTTTCGGTTGTTTACTAAATTCTCAAAAGAGACAGCTCAAAAAATGGCAACCATTAATATGAATAAAAGTATGCAGAAAGAAATTATTGATGCCGGTGTTGATAACGTTTTTAATTTTAAATCCTCTTATGCTGAAGCCTTAACTGACTTTGGTATTGTTACTGGAAAATCTCCAAAGCTCGACGTTAATTTTATTAATCCTTTTATTCAGGCAACAATTAATACATTCGGAGTCCAGGCCAATACCAAAATCAAGCTAGGTAAACTCTTTGTTAAAGATCCTCGAATTGATCTTCCTATGGATATTGCAGGAATTATAGGTATTACTTCTAAGAAGTTTAATGGGACTTTGGCCATTTGTTTTCCCGCTGATATTTTTTTAAAAATTTATTCCAATATGATAGGAATGGAACATACAAAAATTGATCAGGATATAGAAGATGCAGCCGGAGAATTTACGAATATCATCCTCGGCCAGGCTAAGTCTCAGTTGAATGATAATTCTGACTATCAAATTCAAAAAGCTATTCCATCTGTTTTTAGGGGAGAGGGAATAACTCTAAATCACGTTGCTGCAAGCGCATCTGTGGTGGTTCCATTTCAAATTGAAGAAGGAGAGTTCTATCTAGATATTTGTTTAGACCCAGCTTAACCTGTTTTTTTATAATTATATGGTTTTCCTGGGGCCAATATCTCATCAGTTGTATAACGTTTTTCACAATCATTTATTGAATCTTTACATATCACTCTTCTAAAACTCTCATCAATCTTAATCCAAGTCGCACTTAAGGGCTCCGGAGCTTTCTCCTCTTCTAGGGACTCTTCTAAAAGCTTCTTTCTTATATCGAAAAGTTCTTCAGTTATATACATATGTGGATGAGCATTAGATGGCATGCGACCTGAATAAGTATTAGGCCCACCAATAGCACCTGTGATGAATCTTGTTTGCTGATCAGTTATAAAATCTTGATCAATATCGACAAAATAGAGGGAAAGCCAAGGATGCTCATAAACTTTTTCGTAAAAGTTTTTATTAATCCTATAGATGATTTCCGTATCGGTTAACTCATCCCAAACTGACATATCTAACCTCTAAGTAATTGTAAATATTGATACTTCGCATATTCCTCATTGTTGTGATATTATTTAACGCAGGGAGGTGAACCATGAAAAACTCCACCATCACACTGGAAAGTCTTCTTAAGGAAAAAGAAGAGCTCCTACTGGCTTTTCCCGAGCTTGGGATACTGCAAAGAGAAATTGATTTACTCATGGCGGGACTCCCTTGTGAACCTGAGCTAAAAATTCAAGTTCTTAATAAGCTCCTTATGCAAGTTGTAAGCAGTGAGCTTCTTCCACAGATTCATGTTCTAGTTGATAAATTAGAGCGTGTACAAAAAGAGCTCATTGAATCAACTAAACCAAAATGTCACTAGGCTACATCTTCAACGTCATCATTATTACTAACTACTTCAGGTAGTTCGGCTTCAACATTAACTTCAGGTAGGTCAGGTTTACTATGGTTGGATTTTTTAGATCCTTCGATCATGCAACTTGAAATTACACCGTATGCCGCTACCCAGTTAGCCTCAGTTTTTTCATCCCATAATCGTTTAAAGAAAAACTTCAAGGCTTTAATAATTGATGCACCAACAATTTCATAATGGGCTTCTTCAGTTCCATAGTTATTATGTCTTGAACCCATAGATTCCAAATACTCAACAAGAGATTTTTCATTTTCTAGGTTATCAACGATGTAAACTAGGCTACCAATAAGGGCCGTTTTTTGCTTCTCCATTTTTACATCTTCGAATAGAGCCTTACTCGCTGGATAATCGCCCCATAAGTATTCATAGAACTTATCCGCAAATTCGGGGGCAATAGGTTTTAATAACTCAAAATTACTGCGCAATGATTTAACGTCTAAAGACATATTGGCTCCTAGGCTGCTTTTAATGTTTCTTTACTAAACTGTTTTTCTATATTCTCAACTCTTGTTTCAGCTTTGGAAGTAAGCTCGTCCATGTTTATAACTGAAACAAAGTGCTCATTTATAAAAAACGTTCCCTCAATTTCGGTCATGCCAGATACATCTTCTTGCATTTCTTCCGTAGGCACGGCAATATCTACAATTTCGTCGATGATA
>JAIBDQ010000164.1 GCA_024686135.1 Halobacteriovorax sp.
ACTAATCCCTTCTACTTCTAAAACCGTAACTTTTTTAGGAATAAACGAATCACCTTCTGTTTTCCAGCCATAATCAATAACAAGTTCATCTTTTTTACCATCTTCAGTCCCACCAAAAACTATGGGGCCGTCTTCTTCTAACTTCTTTTTAGCCGCAATTTTTTCTTCATTAGTTAGGGGTCTGATAATTTTCGCCTCTAAATCTTTTTTTGCTTTTTCTTTACGCGCCTTAACGACTATTTCTTTATGTCGATAGTAACTCACAGAGCCTTCACCATTTGTATTTCTAACAACCTTAATGATGACGTCTTCATGGGGTTTAGTTCCCTTAAAAAAATATGTTTTACGTTTATTGATATCAATAAGCTGGGCTTGTGAAATATTTTTAAAGCTGACATTTTTTGTAAAAACCATGATGTGGTTATCATCATCAAAATTATCATTACTAGGGTAAAAAGGGTGCTTAGTTCCTAAGTCTCTTCTTAAGCAAGGCTCAGATGCAACTAACTCTAGACTCTGTCTATTTTCTTCTTGGGTAAAATAGAACATCCCTTCAAGTGAGTCGATTTCATTTAAAATAGATGATGGAATTTCATTTTTTGGGTCTTTCTTTAAATGCTGCAAAATATCATTTACGTTTTCAGTAAGAAGAAGGACATTTGGGCAGTCTACACAAATTGATGCTGCATCAATGTCTTCTCTGCGCTTACTCTCTAAAAAATGAATATACTCCGGGTTTGAAGAGGACTCAGCTTTTTTAACAGCAGCCTTATAGCTTTTACGGGCCTGTTTCAGAAAGTTAACAGGGTCATCTTTGAAGCTCATATTATTTAATGCATCAAAGGTATCGTTAGCTGTTATCAGATTAACCGAGCAAAACAGTATGAATATAGAAATATAGAGCACTCTCACAACTACTTTTCGGCTTTTAGAACACTGTTCTTAAATTGATTTACTAGAGCAAAACCGTTAAGCTTTTACGCATTAACTATCGGTATTCACGGAGGATCCATGGCATTCGTTCCCTTTATAGTCATTGCAGTTATTCTGCTTTTTAATACATTAAAAATTCTTTCTGAATATGAGCGTGGAGTCGTTTTTCGTTTAGGTAGATTTACTGGAGTAAGAGGTCCCGGACTAATTATTCTAATACCTGGACTTGAGAAAATGAGACGAGTTGATTTAAGAACTGTCACTATGGATATCCCAAGCCAAGATATTATCTCTAAAGACAACGTTACCTTGAAAGTTAATGGTGTTGTTTACTTTAGAGTTAGTAGCCCAGAAAGAGCGATTATTGCTGTTGAAGATTTTATTCAAGCAACTAATCAGATTGCTCAAACTACTCTAAGATCTGTTATTGGTCAGTTCGAGTTAGATGATATCTTAAGTGGCCGCGATCAAATTAACCATAAACTTCAAGTTATTCTAGATGACCAAACTGAACCATGGGGAATCAAAGTATCGGCGGTTGAAGTTAAGGCCATCGACTTACCTATAGAAATGCAAAGAGCCATGGCAAAACAGGCAGAAGCAGAAAGAGATAAACGTGCAAAAGTTATTTCTGCTCAAGGTGAATTTGAAGCGGCAAAGAAATTATCTGAGGCAGCAGCTGTTTTAGATACACAAAAGAATGCTATCGTTTTACGTTATCTTGATACGATGAAAGAAATTTCTGGAAGTAATAACGCTTCAACGACTTTCTTTCCACTACCAATAGATTTCTTAGCTACTATGATGAAAAAATAAGTATGTGGAGTGAGCTAGTTCCATTTTCAAAACAAGGCCTTAATTTAGAGTTTAAATCTAAGGCTTTGGTAGAAACAGGAGTGCTTAAGATCGCATATGAGTTAAGTGGTGAGGACTTAAGTAAAATATTACTCCCTAGTCCGCTTATAAACCCTGGACGCGTTATAGGTCTCTGGGAATCAACTTGCTTTGAAATGTTTATTAAGAACTCTAATAGTGATGAGTACTTAGAATTTAATGTTACCAGTGAATATACTTGGAATGTATTTCATTTCCCTAATAAAAAAGCGCGTTTAAAAGAATATCTTGAGATCGCGAATTTAGGTGTTAGTGCAGTTAACAGTAAGGATAAGTTTTGTCTTACTTGCTGGTTTTCTGTTGATAAATTGCCATCATATTTTTGGAGTGATGGGAAAATGAATATCGGCCTTACTGCCGTAATTGAAACAAAAGAAAATGAGCTCAGCTACTGGGCCATTAAACATGCTGATGATAAACCGAACTTTCATCAACACGACACATTTATATACGAACTATAAGTAGGACTTTATGAAATACCTGATGATACTTGGATTACTTCTTATAAGCGGCTGTGGAAGCTTTTCCAAGGAAGCCCCTATTCGTATTGTTCATTACAATATTAAAGAACTTGATAGCACTAAAATAAATAAGCCCAACTCACAATTAGAGAATGTAAAAAAGGTTCTTAGTAAGCTTGAGTACAATATCTTAAGTCTTAATGAAGTTCAGTATGATATTCCAGGTGTACCAACCTACAGGTATAAGACAAGAGGTGAAAATCTAACTCATTTTGCGGAGTATATTAATAAAGATATGAAAGACTGGAACTTCAGTTTTCATCCAGCCAACACGGGAGCATTAGCCCGAAAAAAGAGTAATGGCTCTTTTTATTCAAACTTTAATAATAAACAAGCCAGAGACTATGCCGATAAAGTGAACTTTGGAGTATTTCCAGCACAGTACTCCACCGGAGCATTGTTTGATTTTAAGAAAACTTATGAAGTACTAGTTAAAGATTTAAAGTGGTTTGACTTCAATCCAAAAGTAAAACTTAGTCGCTATAAACAAGCTGATGGCAAGCCCCTCCCTAAAGACATGGAGCTTTTTGATAAAACCTTTAGTGATGTAACGATTAATGTTCGCGGTAAAGAAGTACATCTTATTTTACTTCATACTGTTCCTTCATATCACTTTGGAAATAAGAAAAGCCCTAATTATGTTAGAAATGCTGACCAGTTACGTTTCTTAGAGTGGTACCTTACAGGAAAAACTGATTTTCCTGTTGAGCTAGAGCATGTGAAGCCACTACCTCCAGGGACTCCATTTATAGCAATTGGAGACTGGAATACAGACATCACTAATAAAAGAAATCCCGGGTCCAAGGTTCTTAGACGCTTACTAAAAAAATTCACTCCATGGATGGAGAAACCTGGTATTACTAATGAAAGTCCAGGTTATTCTAAGAAAAGGCTTAAACTAACTTTAGATTATATTATGTTTAGCGATCACTTTGAACTTGTAAAAGGTGGCGTATACCGGCCTAAAGAAGATAGAGTCTTTATGGGATGTAACAAAAACCAAGCTAAATTTAAAAATATTCCTGAAGATAGAAAACTTGTTTATTGGACCAATAGAAAAACAAAAAAGAAGTGCTTTGTCGGAGTAAGTAAAGACTTCTACGAAACTAAACAAGCAAGTGACCACTTCCCTCTTTTTACAGACTTAAAGTTTAAAGACTAAGGTTTACAGACAACACGTTTTTTTGGAGACCTAATTATTAGAGACTTCATTAAGCCATTCTCAAGGACAAGGTCCATATTTAGAGCATCTTTTCTAAATGTTTGAGCGTAAAGATTTAAGACGATTTTCTTTCCAGCTAATCTTTGTTTTAAATCATCTAAGCTTGATTTTTTTACCGTTTCTGTTTTTACAAAAAGTTTATCTTCCTTCTTAGATATATCTAAAACCATTTTATCATTCAGATGATAAAGAAATAAATTATCCATTTCATCGTATAACTGTACCCTGCTCCATGAAAACTTACCTTCATCGAAATCTTTATTAATAAATGCATTTCTTGCATCAGATAAAACTTCTTTTTGAAGATCCGTGTACCCTCGATTGAGACAACGCTTAAAACCCGCTTCTAAATCGGGGACAACCTGTGGGCCCTGGATGTAATCAGCAGTGTTGGGCTTCTTTACTTTTTTAGAAACAGTAGTTGCACTAACCTTCACCGAGGTATTGCTATCTTTAGCTGTATTAAATTTAAAATCACTATTTAAAAGCCAGACCGAAAGTCCAACAAGGCATGTAATGGCAAATATAAGAATATAATGAATTTTTGACACACCACTATTAGAACATCTAAAGAGATTTATCACAATCTAAAAAAATCTAACATCAACCTTGACGTCTATCTAATCGATATCATCTTTAGAATATGAAAGGAATAACACCTTATCCATTCAAACGATTAAGCCTGGCACTAGTTCAAATCAGCCTTATTGCTGGAACTTTAGCAATGGGATCGACCCCTTTATCAGCCAAAAGAGGACTTAATAACTGCAAAGCAAATTGTAACCTCAGTTTTGTTTACGAACGTGAATCATCGCAAAACGTATACTCTCCCTCTACTGATTCTATCGTAGCTAACCCTGAGGTACTTTATACATTAATTATAGAACAGTTCACCTCTTACAACTTCTGGAAAGAGATACATCGTTCTAGGTTTTCAGGACTTCCTCCACCAAAGCTTGCTTAAAAGTTAATTTATTAAATTTTTAACAAGGAGTTCAATTTGAAAATTGATCAAGGTGTAGAATCGCCACAAGTAGAAAACATGTCTCGTGATATTTATGAGAAATTACAAAAAAGATATCCTGAAGCTAGAGCATTTAAGTTCTCGCTAAAGGAAGACACACACTCTTACTACACAACAACACTAGAAATTAGAGTAGGTAAAAAGAAATTGATTGCTAAAAAGATTGGAGCCTCGGCAAACGAGTCAATTCATAGAGCTTATTCAGCATTGAAAAAGCGCTTAGAAAAATCCCTGCAAAGAAAGAAATTCTTTTTATCTATTCCTTCACATTACGCTTGTTAGTAATTCTATAAAGACCGGGGGCGTTCGCCCCCTTCTTACTACATATTAATGACATCTCTTCTTATCTGATAGTAAATAAACTTACTGATGACTTGATCTAAAGTATAGATTATTGAGGCTTGAGTTATAGCGGCCTTGATGTTTAGACCTCCCATGCACATCGTTTTATAAATCCACATTCCCATCATTAAGCTTTTTGGTACATCTAACATATCGTAGCTTCTAACAAATAAATAACGATCTATGGTGTGATTACCTAACTTAACGCTTCCAGAGTTTTCATTATAAAGCTTTAATGTAATCGCTTCCATTAAGCGTTGCTGCATTTGTTCATCCTCTAGTTCTGCAACTGAGATATCCTCTAAACTAAGGATTTCATCAAATTCAGTCTTTGGTGATGAGACCTCTCCAGTTAAAAGTTCTTTGGTGAACTGCTTTATTTTGTCTGGGAAGAATTCATTATTAAGCGAGGACATTGCATCGTTATAGTTTTTTACAAATTCAGGATCTTCACTCTTTCTGCTTTCTAAAATTCTATCGTACTCTTCTTTTATAAAAGTATTTTCTTCGCCAAATTCATATTCGTACATAGCAGCTTCTATATAATCTGCAGGTGTATAAAAAACATGAAGAGAAAGCATCTTTTTAAGAAATGTTGCCCCTTGATCTGTCATTATAGAGTTATAGCCATATTGAAAGATAAACTTCCATGCCAGGTCATGCCCTAGTTTTCCGTACCAATCGAATTTAGTTTTATCTCTATCCCAATTAGCATAGGCATAAGTTCCAGCAGTTGCTGTAATCCCCATCCCCATAAAAAACTTAGACGTTGCTTTGGCCGCTTGTTTACTTTCTTGTGTAGGCTTTGTTGAGCGGCAGGCATACTTTAGATTTGAATAAACTTCAGTCATACGCTGAGCTTCTTCCTTAGCAAATACCTTTGCCTCATTTTCACTAAGACCTTTTTTAAGTGCTTTCTTTTTTTGTTTTTTTAACTGCTTAATTTCAAAGTTATCAATATTGTCCCTAATCTTTCTAAACTTATTAATATAAGTTCCACTATCTTCTGGGTAAAATAGCTTTGGAAGTTCTGAAAGAGCCTTCATTTGCTTCTTAGTACGCATGGCCGTGGCAAAGGCTAAGTATTCTTTTAGTGTTTTCCACTCTTTTTCATTATCTGGAAACCTAACAAAGTATTTCTGAAATTCATTAAACTCGACGGGGGTAAATTCTGTTTCAGTTAAGAGCTTTCTTAGCCCTTGTACTTGGTCAACTGAAGGTTGAGTTCTCTCTAGTATCATGTCCATGGTTCGATCTAGCCCTGGAAGACCATCCCATGCTGAAGGAATTAGACGAACTTCGCCATAGGTAAAATCTAGAATATATTTAGATTTTACTCCATTATTTAAAAGTGCTGGAATTTCTCCAGGAGAAAGAATCCCCTCAGAAATCATTTTATTCAATGTGTTTGCATACATCTTTGTTAAAAATTCAAAACGACCTCTACGAGCATTTAGAACTTTTAGAAATGATAGTTTTGATTTTAAGGAATGCTTCTTAAGCTTTTTAAGTGCCGGTTTAATGATCTTATCACCTACACTAAAAACGGATCTTTCTTTATGTTTCGTGAAAAAATTTTGCACTATCTTTGTGCAACTAGAGGGTGCTAAAGAAGAAGGACTTCTCTCGACATTATGTGTGCATGTAAATAGGAGTAATCCTATGATGATATACCAGCTTCTCACACCCAATTTATCGGTTTTTGTAATGAACAAGGTTAGTTAAATATGATTTATTCTACGCTCTTAAGACCATTTTCAATCAAATGACCATCAACAAGGCCTAAACCTTTAAATTGTCCTTCCCTAAAGTATGACACAAATTCCCGATCGTTTTCGTCAAGCGCTTTAAAAGATCCATGTAGAAACACATTTGATAATCCAAAAAATGAATAGAGGTCTATCTTTGAATTTGTTTTCTCAGACAGTCTTTGAACAAAGT
>JAIBDQ010000019.1 GCA_024686135.1 Halobacteriovorax sp.
AAGCGATTATCTCTGTAGTGATTTGTACGATTGCAACAGCTCTCTTTTTCAAAAAAGAACTTGGTGGAAAACTAGAGATCAAGCAAAAGCATGATAACTACTTGGTTCCAACTTGGTGGATGACAATTATTCATCTTATTTTTATCGCTCAAGTTGTTATACTTGCTCACCATATGGTGGCCTTCTTAGCACTTTTCCTTTTCTTCTTAGGTTTCACAACTGTTACTCAAGAATATCAGGATCGAATTCAACTAAAAGAATCTCTTCTTGTAGGTTTTTTCCTTGGTGGACTTGTGACCCTTGGATCGATGCAGGCCTGGTGGATTAAAGAAGTTCTTGCCATGCTAGGAGAGTTTACTCTATTCGCTGGTACAACTGGTCTAACAGGGATAACGGACAACGCTCTTTTAACTTATCTAGGTTCACTGGTTGAGCTTTCAGACGCTAAAAAGATTGCTCTTGTGGGCGGTGCCGTTGTTGGTGGTGGTTTGACAGTTATTGCCAATGCTCCAAACCCGGCAGGTTTTGGGATTTTAAAGAACTCATTTGGAGAAGAGGGGATTAACCCTCTGAAGCTTCTTATGGGTGCAGCTATACCAACATTAGTTGCTGGTATCTGCATGTGGTGCTTACCTAATTTATAACTAGATTAATGCTCGCGCATTAATTAAACGGGTGGGTTGATCTTAACAACCCATCCATTTGGTCCTTCCTTACGTCCTTCTTGTACATCAATTAACGTTTTTCGAAGTTTAGCTGCAACCGGACCTTCTGGGTTTTGAAGCTTGTATTGGGTATCATCTGACTCTTGAAGAGCATTAATTGGTGTGATGATAGCAGCAGTTCCACAAGCGAAAGCTTCTGAACATTTTCCTGATTTAATATCTTCAATAAGATCACCAATGATCATAGTTTTTTCTTCTACTTGAAAACCTTCAGCTTCGGCGATTTCAATAATCGATTTTCTCGTAATTCCGGCCAGGATAGTTTCTGTAAGAGCAGGGGTAACAAGTTTGCCGTCTATAACAGCAAAGAAGTTCATACCACTCATCTCTTCAATTCTTTCGTGTCTTACGGCATCAAGCCATAAGATTTGTTGACAGTTTTTAGCGATGGCCTGATTAGCTGAAAGAAGTGAGGCAGCGTAGTTTCCACCAGTCTTGGCAGCTCCCATTCCCCCTGGTGTGGCCCTTGCGGCATCCCTTTCAATACCAACGGTAACTGAACCAGAGGCAAAATAGTTTCCACTAGGTGAAGCTATAACAAGAAACTTAAATTTCTCACTTGGTTTAATCCCAAGACTTTCTTCTGTGGCAAACATATAGGGACGAATATAAAGAGTTTCTCCAGAGTTTGGAGGAATGAACTCTGAACAATAGGCGGTCATAACTTTACAACTTTCCACAAAAGATTCTACTGGAAGGTCGGGCATGGCCATTCTCGCGGCAGAAGAGTTGAATCGCTTGGCGTTTTCATCAGGGCGAAAAAGAAAAGGTCCTTTTCCGTCTGTTTTGTAAGCTTTTAATCCCTCAAAGATCTCTTGGGCGTAATGAAGAACCTTGGCGGTAGGATCTAAAGTAATAGGACCATAGGGCTTTAATTCAATGGGTCCCCATTTTCCATCGGCATAGTCAGCCTCAATCATGATTGGTGCCATGACTTTTCCAAAACCAACTTCTTCTGGAAGCTCAAACTTTGAGAGAACTTCTTTTACTTCTGGATGAACTTTTACGATACTCATATGCTGCCTTGCGTTCTTATCATTAGAATATTGAGCATTTTTACCAAAGCTTTGCTGTTTTGGCATTTGCCCCACGCCAATTTTTAAAGTTAAACTATATGTAAGCATTTAATTTATGGGGAATTCGTTGCAGAGCATTCTTGTTTTATTTTTTTTGAGCCTAAGTTTTTTTTCATGGAGCTCTTACGGCAAGGTAAACCGCAAGCCGTTCGATATTTCAATTTCTGGAAGTACTAAAGCCATTAAAGGACTTCAAAAAAGAGCTGAACTAAAGATGGCCAGGTCAACGTCCTATTGCCGGGGATTTTATATGCCAAAGGCCATTAGCACATGGTCCTGTAAAAAGAATGCCCCCCGAACCTCAAGCTGTAAACTTCAGTACAGGTGTAAGGTTACAACGACTAAATTCAACCGTAGCTCTGAAGTGAGAAGATTAAAAAAGTCACTATCAAAGATGAGAGTCTCTAAAGACAGACTTAGAATTAAAGTTAGTCGTAAACCCTATAGAAGAAGAGTTTATAAAACTAAAAAGTTGGTTAAAAAGTTAAGTGCTGTAAAAGTGGCTTCAGCAGTTAAGCCTAAACCCGTCCCTAAAATTTCTCCCCCTAAGCCCGTAGCTTCGAAATCAATTATTGATAATGAATTAGATGAGCTTTCTAAATTTAATGAAAGTGATACAGTTGACGAAGCGCTTGTTAAATCAGAGTTAGATGAAGATTTAAGTGAAGGTCTTGATGATGACTTAGATGAAGACTTAGACAACCTGAATGAAGAAGTAGAAAAGAAAACAGAAAAGTTAGAAGAGAGTTCTACGGCTTCAGATGATCAGGAAGAAGATGAGGAAAAAGGTGATGGGGGAAATGATTCTCCTTATACTTCTGATCCTGCCAAATTTGCGGCCTTTAGTTTTGATTTTATACAAATTGCAGATGACTTTGATTCATTAGTTACGATGGGACTTAGCTGGACACCGAGAAAAGAATTTAATTCAAAAATAGGAATGAGAGGACAATTTGGTTTAAAGTCGTTAAAGATCCTTTCAGGAACTTCCTTAGAAGAGACCTTTCTTGTTTATGAACTAGGTCTCTTTTTAAACTTAAACTTTAATGCAAATCTTTACGCAGAAGTTGGATACCTTTTACAAAAGTGGAATAACACAGCAGCTGATTCTCATAGCGCTTTTAGCTTTGGTGTAGGGTATAAGTTCACAAATAAAGTGATGAAGATCTTTGATCGAGTCTTTATTGATTACTCAACAGTTTCCAATGAAACTTCTAATAGAGAGCTAAAGTTTTCAACAGGCTTTTCTTTTTAATTAACGCAGTAAGTACAAAGATTAATCCGCGGGCTTTTTATTAAACAAATGGTGGTCGTGACAAGGATTGAACTTGTGACCCCTGCCATGTCAAGGCAGTGCTCTCCCACTGAGCTACACGACCATTAGGAAGCTCTAAATTTAGGGGCTTGTAGCATAACTGTCAATCTTGTTGCGTCGCTCCCATCCAGATGATGGATGTCATCTCTTTTTTGATGGCGTATATTAGGCCTTCATGAAATCGGGACTAGAGAGAACATTAACCGGTTTTATCGTTCATCAGATAAAACGCTTTTGGGGATATTATATAGGTGCCATCGTGGCCTTATTTTTAACCCACCTCACCAGTTCGTATCTTCCACAATTAGCAAAAGAATTAGCGGAGCTAGTTGAAAGTGGAACAGAAAACTTCAATACCTCTCAGTTCTTTTGGTTGGCCCTAGGAATTATTGTTTTTAGAACCAGTTCGAGACTACTATTTTTTTATCCGGCCAGGGTCATGGAGAGAGATATTAGAGTTGATATCTTGAATGGTTTAGAAAACTCAAGACCAGAACGTTATCAGTCTTTTTCTTCTGGGCAACTGTTTCAAGCACTTTATGCAGATACGGAGCAGATGCGTGCCTTAATTGGTTTTGCACTATTACAGGTTGGAAATATTATTGTGGGTCTTTCAGTTTTGATCCCAAGACTGATGGAGTTTAATCCAGACTTAGTGATTGCTCTTTTACCCATGCTTATAGGAACCCTTCTTTTTGGGGCCATCACGGCAAAGACCCGTCACTACTGGAGACTAGGGGCAGATGCTCAGGGTGAAGTTCAAAACTTCATTATGGAAACCTATGCGGGTAAGAAAAGTATAAAAAACTATTTAGCCGAAGGAAGCTTTCTAAGTCTTTTTTCAAATTACTCTTGGAAAGAACTGGTTTACGCTTATAGGGCCGGAGTTGGAATTTCATTTTCGATGCCTCTCGTACCACTAGGGGTAGGGCTGTCTCTTATATGGGGTGGCTTTATTATTAAGTCCCAGGGACTTGGGGCCAGTGCTCTTATCTTTTTTGGTGGCTATGTTTTTTTATTTTTAGAACCACTGGCCTTTCTTTCTTGGATCGGTGTGGTGATTGTAAGTTCTAAAGCTTCATGGGACAGAATTAAAAAGCTAATGAATAGTTTAGAAGTGGAAGGAGAGAAAGAAATCTTCTTGAAGGAAACAAAACCTCTTCAAATCAACGCAGACTCTTTTGAAGGGGCTGTAGAGTTTTGGAAAAAACCTCTCAATCTTAGTATTCAAAAATCAAGTTGGAATGTGTTTATCGGAAAAACCGGAAGTGGTAAGACGCATGTTCTAAGCCAAGTGGCCTGTCTCTTTTTAGAAAAGGGAATAAGCCATTCTCTTGTAGGGCAGGCCCCCTATCTCTATAACGATTCCTTACAGAAAAATATCTTCCTTGGTCATGATCCAAGTAAAGAAGAAGTTGATAAAGCGTATGATCTTTTAGTTCTGTTTGGCCTCGATTATCTAGAGGCGAGTAAGAAAAAACTATTGAGCTTAGAGGTTGGGGAGCATGGAAAAAGACTTTCCGGAGGGCAGGCAAAAAGACTTTGCCTGGTTCGCTCACTTTTAAGTAAGGCTGAAGTTCTCCTATGGGACGATCCTTTTAGTAGTGTGGATGTTATTTTAGAAAAAGAAATTATAACAAAATTAAAAGAGAGTGATTGGTTGAAAAATAAGACCATGATTTTATGCTCTCATAGGCTTTCAACGGTTAAACTTTGTGATCAGCTTTACTTTATCGACAAGGATGAAGGAATGATCGAAAAAGGTGCCACTGAAATATTGTTAAAACCTGAGACTAGGACTTATGAATACTTCGAAAAACAGCTTGTCTGATTTTTTCTTTTTTCCTGGAGTCAGATGGCTTCTTTTTGTCGTACTAACCTGCTTAGTATTCTCTTCGATATTAGGGTCTTTTCTTCCTGGTCTTATGACAGACTTAGCTGCGAATTATTCGGATACGGCCAAGTTTGAAAGTTCCCTGTATACTTTAATGGCCTATTTCTTCATGGTTTATTTAAATCGTGTTGCTTATCAATTGGGAATTAACCGTTATGTTCTCAAACTTGTTCAGCAAGTCAGAACAAATGTTTATGAGAAATGGCTCTTGGCCTTTGAAGTACAAGCTAAAGAGAAAGGGCGAGATAACTATCCCCAAGGGGAAGTCATGTCGCGGATCATGAGTGACACCATGGCCATTAGAGAGCTTATGACTTCAGGAACCTTTGGGATCTTGATTGATATTTTCTTTGTCTTGGCCTGCTTAATTTCACTGGTCAGAATTAACCAAGTTAGCGGAATCTTTTTAGCTGTTACAGAAGTTGGCGTGGCCATCCTACTTATTTGGGGCGGCAAGTATATGAGAAAAGTTTTTCACGATGTAAGAAAAAGCCGCGGAATGGTTTCTCAAAGTGTGGCCAATGTAGTGGGAGGTCTTGGGGAAACCTATTTTACCAATCATGGCAACTACGCCTCTAAAACGGCTACGGTTCAGTTCACGGACTTTCTCTATAAACAGTTAAAAGCAAATGTTTGGGACGCAAGCTACTATTCGGTGGCGGAATCATTATACCCATTATTATTGGCACTAATGGTTTTTATCTTTCCCCATAGTGAGATCACTCAAGCTGCTGTGATTTTTGCCATCGTCGATCTCATACAGCGAAGTATTGGACCCATTAAAAACATCGCTGGAAAAATAACCAATATTCAAAGAGCAGCAACGGGAATTCAGAGGATCAATGAATTTACTTCCGACCTAGCAAAAGCTCCTTGCTCTCCTAAAGATCAAGTTTACGAATCTATCGATATGAAGGAACTAAGAGTTTCTATTCCTCATTTCCAATACCATACCAAGCATGAAGATGATGAGGTTCCTTTCAAGTTAACGGATGTTAAATTTAAAGGGAAGACGGGTGAGTTAATTGGACTCGTAGGGTTATCTGGCTGTGGAAAGTCCACGGTTCTTAATATCCTTGCGGCCAATATCATTCCAGAAGAAGCTGATGTTGAACTTATCAAAACAGATGGGAGCTCTCTTCATTTTCCTGGGGATACCTTGGCCGACATCGTTAATTACAGGCAACAAATTAGCCTGGTGTCGCAGGACTCTCATATCTTCACAGAAAGCTTAAGGTTTAATATTTGTCTAAGTAATGAAGAGAATTTGGAATTTGATAAATTTTGGGAATGGGTTTGTGAAAAAATACCCTATCTCAAGTCTTGGGGGATCGATCCGAATGAAAGTATTACTCCGGATTCACTATCTCTTGGCCAGAACCAGCTCGTTTGCGGGCTTAGGGCCTGTTTTCTAAAAAGACCTGTTGTGCTTTTTGATGAGATTTCCTCAGCACTTGATTCTGAGCTCGAATTGGCCTTAAGAGAGGTTGTGTTATTAGTCCAAGAGCAGTCTTTAACCATAATCGTGGCCCATAGGCTTGAAACCATTTTAGAGGCGAGCCGCATTATTGTTATGGATCATGGAAAAATCATTGCTTCTGGAACTCATCATGAGCTTCTTTCCGCTGTGCCGCAGTACCAAAAATTCATGGACGAGATGACCTCCTAGGACCTACAATTTTTAAGCATTTAAATTCATTAGGAGTTTATTCATATGAAAAAGTTTTCATTCATTCTTATTTTATTTTCTGGCTTTGCCATTTGGTCTTGTTCAAAAGAAGCAAAGTCTAACCCAAGTTATGTTTTCAAGAAGGCTCCTGATACAACAACGGCTGCCAAGCTAAATGGTAAGGCCATTACTCATGCTGAAATTACAAAAGGGATTGAGGCAGATATTTATGAAGCTGAAATGAAGGTACATGAGCTTAAGATGAATAAACTTAAGGCCATCGTTTTAGAAAGTCTTATGAACAATCACCCAAAGAAAAAGGGACTTAGTAATGATGAGTTCTTAGATAAAGTTATCGCTTCTGGAGCAAAAGTTGAAAAAGCAGATATTGATAAGTTTGTTAAGGAAAGAAATATTCCTAAGGAACATATCAACGATCAAATGACTGAAAGAATTAAGGGATTTCTACTAAGAGAAAAGAAAAAAGAGGCTATTGATGAGTGGGTTACAACCCAAACGGCAAAGTCTCCTGTTGAAGTCTATCTTGCTAAACCTACAAGGCCAGTTTTTGATGTTTCGGCAGGTGATGCACCATTTACTGGTGGAGCAGATGCAAAAGTTACGATCGTAGAATTTTCAGACTTTCAGTGTCCTTTTTGTGCCAAGGGTGCAGATATAGTTAATCAAATTAAAAAGAAATATGGAAAGAAAGTTAAGGTGGCCTTTAAGAACTATCCACTTCCATTTCACAACCATGCTCAAAAAGCTGCAGAAGCCGGACTATGTGTTTACGAGCAGAACAAAGCTAAGTTTTGGGACATGCATGATGCTATGTTTGCTGATCAAGCAGGACTTGCTGAAGAAGGCCTAAAAGCAAAAGTTGGCAAACTTGGACTAGATGTTTCTAAATTTACCCAATGCTTAAGCTCAGGTAAATTCGCCGTAAAAGTAAAAGCTGACATGGAAGAGGGCAAGAAAATTGGAGTAAAATCTACACCGACCTTTTTCGTCAACGGAATGATGGTTAATGGGGCCCATCCAATTAACGTATTTAGTGAACTTATAGACGCTGAACTGGCGAAGTAGACTCTTTTAGGCGGCTATTCTTGCCGCCTAGGGTAAATTTTTACCATAGGGGCGTTAAGCCCCGAAATTCGATACAATAATCAGAGTGAGCCTTAAAAGGCCATGAAGGATTCTTAGGAAGAGGATCCAAAATATATCCAGGAAGGCAATGGAAATATCTGATTACAATGCAAAACTCGCAGAAGCCAGAACTCGGTATAGAGATTCTGCTACTGAGATGAAGGAGAATCACGAGAGCGAAAGAAGAGCTCTTGAGAAGCTTCATAAGAATCGCCAAGAAAAAGCAGTGAAGAATTTTGTAAGTGCTAAAGAAGATCTGGAAACCCAAAATAAAGTAACTCACGATCGTTATATTCAAGAGTCCCAAAAAGAAATTGATAAAAGAACTGATCGTTTTGTAAAAGACCTTAGCTCTACTAAGAGTGAGTTTGCTAGGGCCCAAAAAGAAAATAAAAGAAAATATGATACCAAGTTAAAAACTATCTCTGGTGGTTTTTCTACTCAAATGAAAGAGCGGGATAGACTTGGAAAACTAAGATCCGAATCAGCTGAAAATCATTTTAAAAAAGCGGCATTTCAGAATCAAAGAACATTCGATAAGAATCTCGCTGATATTCAAAAAAGTAATGTGGAAAAATTTAATACCTATCGTGATAAAGCACTTATTGAGAAGCAAGAGCAAGATAGACAGCATCAAATGGAGAAAAAACTTTTAACTCAAGATGCTAGCATCCGCCAAAACCTTATGAAGAACGCTTTTCAAGGTGAAAAGCAGCGTTTAAGAGATTCTGCCTCTGTGGCCCAAAAATCTCTTAAAAATCATACTGATAGTCAGCTGGATAACTTAAGAAATAATAATAAAGCTGAAAAAGATAAGATGAAGGGCAATTTCGAATACATCGCTCAGAATATTACAGATAAAGGCACGGCTGAAGTTAAGAAGCTTCAGGATGAAAATAGAAAAGACTTGGCCAAAAGAGAAGCACAGTTTGCTAACTCCAGACTTACTCTAGAGCAAAAAGTAAATAAAGCAGTGAACTCAGGGGAAAGTAACCAAACAGAGTTAATGCTTAGAAAGAATAAAGAATCTTATGAGAATAAACTTAAGAATTATGATCACAGACTTAATAAGATGAATCTCTCTCATCAGAATGATAAGTCTCGTGGGATAGAAAAGCAGCAAGAAGCTAGAAACAATATGAAAATCAAGCAAAGAAGAGAGCTTGATAAAAAAGATACTGCGATAAGCAATATTCGCCAATTTGAAATGGGTGATCTCAAAAAGAAACAGCAAGAAGAGCTTGAAAGGGTTATGCAGTCAAGAGATATGGCCGACTTTGGTGGAAAAGAAAAACTAAATTCTAGCCGTCTATCATCAGATATGAAGCTGAAGAATCAAAGAGAAGACCTTATTAGACAAATGAATAAGTCTAACGAAAAACAACAGGGTGAAATTAGAGAAATGGCGAGATCCTTCTCACAGGAACAGTCTAATTTTATTTCTTCTGAAAAAAGAAAATCAAGCCAAGATAAAGCAGATATTAGAAATAAGATGAATCTTGACCGATCAGTAGCCGCTGCTAGTTTTGAAGATAGAATTAGTCAGCTAGAGCAGGAAAATAAAAGATTGATTGAAACTTATGAAGATAAGCTTAATGTTCAAATGAATAAATCTGCTCGTGAAATCCAAAGAAGACAGATTGCTGAACAAGAACGCGCTAAGGAAACTCAAAGAGCGACAGCAAGAACGCTTCAGCAAAAGGATCGACAATCTTATCTTGATTTAGTGAAGCTAAAAGGACAATTTGAGAAACGTCTTGAAGAACAACTAAATACTCAAGAAATTCAATTAACCACTTTAACTAGAAAGTATGAAGATCTTATTGAGCAAAATAACTTAGAATCTAAAAAGAAGCATGAATTGGCCATGAGCATGGAAAGAAATAACTATGAAAAGCTTAAGCAGGCCAAAGAGATTGAAATGCGTGCTATGGAAAATCAATTTAAGCTCAAAATGGATAAGCTAAAGAATTCCAATCGTAAGATGCAAGTGGTGCAAAGCATGAGAAATGAAGCTCTAGAAGCAAGAAAAGCAGAAACTAAAGAATCCTAATCTATAATTAACAGACTATTAGCTTATAGGGCCGTTTTCAGGCCCTTTTTTTATGTGCTATTGTTTCCTTTATCAAGGGATGAATATGCGCAGAGCAAAAATTGTGGCCACACTAGGGCCTTCTTCAGACTCAGTTGAAACCATTACAGAGTTGATTCAGGCAGGGATGAATGTTGCCAGAGTTAATATGAGCCACGGAACCCATGAGGGGCATTCGAAAGTTATCGCGAATATTCGTGAGGCCTCTAAACTTGCTGGTAAAGAAGTTGGAGTTCTCTTAGATCTTCAAGGTCCTAAGATTCGTGTAGATAAAGTTGATACACCACTCGAACTTAAAGACGGTGAAGAATGGGTGATAGGGCAGAGTAAATTTGCCACAGATAAAAAATATAAAAAATATAAAAATAACTTTATACCTACCATCTATGAAAACTTAGTTGAAGACTGCCATGACGGAGCAAGAGTTCTTTTTGATGATGGGCTTATTTCTGCAGAGGCCGTTAAAAGAGATGGAGATGTTTATGTTATTAAAGTTCTTGTTGGTGGACAGCTAAAATCAAACAAAGGAATCAATCTTCCGGATTGTGATGTTTCAGCTCCGAGTTTTACCGAAAAAGATAGAAAAGACTTATTGTTTGGTTTAGGTGAGGGAGTGGATTTTGTGGCCCTTTCTTTTGTTAGAAAAGAAGAGGATGTAAAAGAAGTAAAGGCCATCCTTCATTCACTTAAAAAAAATACTCCCGTAGTTGCGAAAATAGAAAAGCCCCAGGCCATAGATAACTTAAGTGAGATCATGAAAGCAGCTGATGTTATTATGGTGGCCCGAGGAGATTTAGGAGTAGAGGTGGGCAACCATCATGTCCCAAGCCTTCAAAAAGAAATTATAAGAAAGTGTAACGAACGTGGAACACCGGTTATAACGGCCACGCAAATGCTTGAGAGTATGACGGATAACCCAACTCCTACGAGAGCTGAGGCTTCAGATGTTGCCAACGCCGTATGGGATGGAACAGATGCAGTAATGCTTTCTGGAGAGTCTGCAGCAGGGAAGTATCCTGTTGAGTCGGTTAAGATGATGGGGAAAATTGTTTTAGAGGCAGAACGATCACCCAAAGAAAGGCCCTTTCTAAGAAATCTAGACCTTTCTAATGTTAATGCTGCTGTAATGGTAGCAGCTTCCATGGTGGCAGAGAAAGTTTATGCGGCAAAGATTCTTTCCGTAACAGAATCAGGGAACTCATGTCAAAAGATTGCCAAATTTAGACCATCGACTGGCGTTCTTGGGGTAACGAATAAAATTGAAACAGTAAGAAAAATTTCTCTTTATTGGGGAATCGAGCCTTACTACTTAGTTGATTACAAGGCAGATAGTTTTAACTTTCAAAAGGACGTTCTTCAAAAAGTTAAAGATGACCTCAATTTAAAAAATGGGGATAAGCTTGTCATCACAAGAGGAGACGGAAGGTTCTTCTCTCATGGGTCTTCAAACTCTGTTAAAGTCCACGTTATAAAAGACAGACGAAAAGTTGTCGGTGGATCTGACGGGCTTGAAATCGCTAGAGACGATGCAAAAAGAATCCTGCTTGATACTAACCAGTGCGCTGGATGCCAAAACTGTGTTTCAATCTGTCCTCACGATATTTGGGCCGTTAGTGACGATGATGAAAAGAGAACTTACATCGATAAAACAAAAATTGGTGCATGTACTATGGATAATCAATGTATCGATGCTTGTCCCACTGGTGCCATCGAGATCCATCCAAACCTTCAGGGATGAAAGATCTTCTTCATATCGAGGGAGAGTTTTTGGGCGAGCTTGGTGTCGTTGACTGGGGCTATACTGAAGAGGCCACACCTAAATCATTTGATAGATTCGAATCATGGGTAGAAAAAGGGAATCATGGACCACTTGGGTACTTATCCGATCATCGAAAAGATTTAAGAAAAAGTTTAGAGTCCGTTAAAGAAGATTTCCAATCTGCCCTGGTTTTTCTTTTTACTTATGCTCCAGAAAAAGCCGCTTTAGAAAAACTTTATCAATCAGAAAAATCTAATGGATTAAAAGTCGCCGGATACTCAGTTTCTTTTGAAGGAAATGATTATCACTATAAAATAAAAGAAAAACTTGAAGAGATAGGAAAAACAATAGGTAAGCCTTTTAAGATTTCACTAGATATTCAACCAGTTTTAGAAAGAGACCTGGCCTATAGAAGTGGGTTGGGTTGGTTCGGTAAAAATTCAATGCTTATTAATAGAAAGAAGGGGAGTTTCAATATGATTGGAGCTCTTTTATTCGAAGAGAAGCTTCCTATTAGTTCTAGAGAACCAGAAACAGACCACTGCGGTCAATGCACGGCCTGTTTTGATATTTGTCCAACGGACGCTATTGACCTAGAGAATCGTCAGATTATTGCAAACAAGTGTATTAGCACTTTTACCATTGAACTGTTTAAAGATAATGTTGCTCCTAAAGGATATAACGATGTTGGAGAGATTTTTGGTTGTGATCTTTGCCAAGATGTTTGCCCTTGGAATAAGAGAATGGACCGAGAAGAAGAATATAAAATAGATTCAAACTGGCCTAGCTTTAGTTCAAATGAACTTGTAGACTTTTTCCTTACAAGGCCTCCTATTCAAATTAAAGAAGAGCTAGAGGCAATGAGTAACAAGGCTTATGTTCGAAAATTTAAAGGGACGAGTTTTGAGAGAACCGGAAGATTAGGTCTGTTAAAAAACTTAAAAAAGTTTTTCACTCTTTAAAAATTTCTTTATGAAGCCTGCGGCTTGTTCAGGCAAGTGATGGGGAAGTTTGACCGGTTTTTCAATCGTTACCTTATTTCCCTGTTGGATCAACTCTTCGGCCATCCTTTCAGTTCCGTCTTCCCCAACAACCATATCGTCTTCACCAGTAATGAAGTGGATTCGCTTATCAGAAATTTTGATATTGTTTTTTACTTCGTTTATCCAAGGGAAAACTTTTTCTGGATGCAGCTCCTCACAAACAAGTTCAGTTCTAATCTTTAAAGTTGATTTATAAAAAGGAGAATTGAACAAATGTTTTGCTCCTACGGGAAGCCTACCTAGTCCTACACAAACGAGAGTTGGGTTTAGTTTGGTAAAGTAATCTAAGTTAAGACTCATCATGGAGAGCATGGCCCCGAGGCTATGACCCCCGAGAACGACGGTATCAGGGCTTTGTCCAGATAGCCGAACAAGTTCTTTATGCGCCTTTACAAAAAGCTCAGGTGATTTTTCTTTAAAATTTTCAAAGCTTGTTACCTCAGAAAAATTTCCCAGATAATGACCGGGTAAGTCAAAAATGACGGAGGGCATCCCTTCTTCCGCTAGTCTGATTGGCCAGTTTAGAATACTGCCCTTATGGCTTGAATAACCGTGGCTAAACACCGCTAAGGCCTTAGCAGGGGGCATTTCGCCGGCTGGGATAAAGGCCAAGGCATTAGTTTTCTCACCTTCGTAATCTATATAAAATTTATGAATTTTGATGTCCTCACTCATTACATAAGACTAGCAAATTACATTGACGAAGAAAGGCCTTTCTATTATTTTTGTAACCTCAAAATGAAGTTGTGCCCTGATAGCTCAGTCGGTAGAGCAAGGGACTGAAAATCCCTGTGTCCGTGGTTCAAATCCGCGTCGGGGCACCATTTCTCTTTGAATTTTTTTTAAAAAGCCCAGTTTAACCCACTGGGCTTTTTTTATGCCATTAAACCAACTATTAACCCACAAATAAGAACCTATCTTTTCTGATCATGCTTCATGTGTGCGTGCGTGGACGGCGATATCGAAGGCTAGGTCTTTAGGCGACGAATATTCGTCGAACGTGGGTTCATTTCCCACCACCTCCACCACCTAGTAGTCGTAATTAACAATACGGCTTACATAAGGAACCCCATCAACTCTAATGCTGACTTCGTAGAATCTGCGGGTCATTTCTTTGTGATTCTTTAGAATTTCGATGGCAAATATATAATACTTAGCTTCACCGTCTATTTTAATTTCATAAACGTTCTTATTCATTTCATAAGAAAAGCCTAAGCTTTGAAGATCGAATCTATTGGCAAAATCGATTAGAGTATCAAATTCACTTTCTTGTAATGTGGAAAGCTCTTCGCCACCTTCTATTTGAGAAACTACGATCTGATCATTAAGATGTCCATATCGTTCAAGAAGTCTTTCTTGGAAAGTGCTATCAATAACATCGGCTACCGTTGCGCTTGAAAAGAGCATAATGATGAATGAAAGGCATATTTTTCTTAAAATCATATTCGTTCCTCAGTTAGTTCGACGATGTGGATATTATCTTTTTTTTGGGAAAGCAGTGGAATCTTGAAAATTAAACAGGTTTAAGTTCGTCACCAGGAATTCTTAATAAACATTTAAAGAACAGGGGGGATAAATCGCTGTTCCTAAGAGGCTTTCTCTTTAGTCGGTGAGGTCAAAGCTTTGCCATGAATAGGTATGCAAGATAGCACGAGAGTATGTAGATCTAGTATTAAGCGACACTAGCGCTGGTTAATACTTTTTATAATACTGCCACTTAGAGTGGTCATCAAAAACAGAGCTATTCTTATATAAGCCCATGATATTACTAAAGGCTATTCATTCATTTTAGGTTCTCTATTAAAATAAAGTATGAGGGTTTGGCTTTTCATCATATTTATATGCTCTAGCCTAAATGCCCAAGAGGGCGGTCAGGATGAAGATTGGATGACTTCTTCCAAGTGGATGCAGGGAGATAAAGAGCTCTACGACTTAGGTGAGATCCTTCTTAATAAACTTGAGATCATTGATATATTCCATAAAAAAGAAACCAAGGTTCATCCTAGGGCCAGGTTAACAGTTAAAAAGGTTTTTGATCCGACAAAAAAGGTGAGTAGGCAGTCGAATATAGGAGGCTTTACTAAAGAGCTTCCCACTAGGCCTGTTGAGTACTATGCCGGTGGACATAAAGAATCAAAATTTAGATTTAGTCTTCAAATTGATCGATTTAGTAATGGGAATGTTGAAAAGATTCAAGAAGTCGTCGTAAGTGGTATTGACGAGTTTGGAAGAGAAAAAGTTAAGGCGCAGGTATCTAAGTTTGAAAATAATCAAAAACTGGAATCCATCACTTTCTGTGAAGGGTATCTTAATCGAGATAAGTCACAAGGGAGTAGTTTGCGGCTATTAGGAGAACCTGATGAAAGTTATCAGTCCTTTTTAAGTTGTAAGACGGTGACTAACGATATTTGTAAAAAGGTTAATTCCCCAATGGGAGATGATTATCAACATACGAGACATAGACGCAATGAAGGCAAACCCGTCTTCATGGGTTTTTTAAAAATGGCTTTCTCTGATCACTATGAATTTATTCCGACACAAAAAGAAAATAGCAATGGACTGAAAAGTGCATTGGCCCCTGGAGGAAGTTTTAGGTGGGGGAGATGGCCTGCGTCTGATCATCATAATATTGTTCTACAAGATAAAAATGATGCTTCAAATAGAGAGCATGCTGACTGGACCTTTGATAAATGTAAGAGTGTTGTGGCCATGGTTAAACCGAGATTTAAGATGGTGTCAGACAAAGAGTATCTCAGATATGTTGGCGTTCAAAAAAGTATTAGCGATGCGGAGACTGGATTTGTTGAAGAAGGGGCGAATCCTAATACAGGAGCAGGGGGCGGGACTAACGCCAAGTAAGTTCAAATCAAAGTTTGATATTTTTCCATTAGTTGACTTTCAATTGATATAGGTTTCCACTGACATTTTTATGATATCTCCGTGTAGAATAATAAAAACTTTCTTGCAATCTTTTGGAGCTGATATGAATGAGAAACTTAGTGCACTTGTAAAGCTGGCTAAACCATTTTATGAAAATCAAAGTGCTGATCACGACTATGATCATATTCAAAGGGTGATGAATCTTTGCCTCAAGTTAGGTGAAAAAGAGAATGCTAATCTTGAGGTGTTAATGGCGGGAGCTCTTTTGCATGATGTGGTTAATTTCCCGAAAAATCACCCCAAAAGAACTGAAGCTTCACGCATGGCCGCGGAAAAGGGAATTGAGTTAATGAAGGAAGCCGGCTTTGAGAGAGAAGTATTAGATAAAACTTTTAATGTTATTTTGGAGCATAGTTTTTCCCTAGGTAAAAAACCAAGCAGTATTGAATCAGCTATCTTGCAAGATTCTGATCGTATTGATGCCCTAGGGGCCATTGGAGTTATGAGAATGGTTAGTACAGGGGCAAGGTTTAAGGCCAAGTACTACGAGAGCCTTGATCCATTTGCTAAAGAAAGAGACTATGATGATAAGAAATATACCCTCGATCATTTTTATACCAAGCTTTTTAAACTTCCCGATCTAATGAACACCGACTCTGGAAAACAAGAAGCTAAAGATAGAGTGGAATTTATGAAGCAGTTTGTTGGGCAACTTAAGGGTGAAATTTCTTCATAATCTGAAAACTTGCCAAGTATTTAAGGCAGTAAAAATCTTCTCAAAAGCTAATAGTTTTATAAGCTTATAGTTATTCCTTAGTGTTTTCTTAGGGTTCGGATAAGATTGATCTAAATGCTCAAGTATCTGAAGAGCCTTACCGATGAGAACTACGTGAGAAAACTAAATCTATTAATTTTAAGCCTTTTTATTAGCGGTCAAGTCCTAGCGATTGATCCTCCTCCTGCGGTTACGACAACTTCTACCTTGAGCTCTCAAGGGGAAATTTCAACCATACCAGTGGGATCTAATTTAAGGTTAGTTAATCATAGTAAGAACTATTCGAGCTGGTTTCATGAAGTTAGGTTAGTGGATGAGAATAATAAACCAACTTCGGGAGGAACCTTAAAGGTCTCTCAAAGTTTTTTGGCCAGCCAAATGTCGACAACCATCGATAAAAACTTACAATTTATTGATGAACAGACGGGGGATACGGTTACAGGTTATCCCGGGCAAAAATACATAATTGTCGCTTCAAATAATAATGGTTGGAAAACATATAAAGTTCAATTTGTAGATGAAGAAGGTGTTGGAGTTGATCATAAAGGGATACCAACTAATACTCCTCATTATTATAAGATTGATCAAAGGATTGCTGATGCTGATAGATTAAGACAGCCGTTAGCAACTTTTGGTCAAGTTGTTACGGCCACGGAGCAGGCTGGTAATTCACCAAATGAACCTTGTGTAGATGGAAGTACATCTGCTGTTGCGGTGTCTTTAAGACCTGAAAAGAGACCGGCCAATTTAAATACTGGTACTATTCCTCCTGCCGACTTGAGTGTTAGCTCATACACATTTTTAAAAAATAATCGTGCATCTCTTAGGGCCAAAGGCAATAGAAGTTGTATGAATAAAAAAGCTAAGATTGAAAAAGATTATTTGGCTAAACACTCATATGGGAAGCTTTCTATTAATCAAAGAGCTGATCAAATTAGAAGTGACGCTAGAAATGTCTTAAGAACCATGAAGAATGCATCTGGAAGTAAAAACGCGAAATCAAAAAGCCGTTATACAACTTACGTTGACGGGCATTATATTGATCCCGTTGTTACGCCGGCAGTTGCTGCTTGCCTTGCTTACCAAGAGACCAAGGGAACTTTAAATCCATATGCAGTAAACTACACGCTTTGTAATACTAAAATGACAAGTACGGCCCATGGGCTAGGTCAAATGACTAAAAGGACATTAACGGGTCTTCGCAATATTGAAGGCGGAAAATCATTTCCGATGAACACTCGCTATTCAAAAAGATATGCTGGTATGTCATCAACAGAGATGCACGCTAAGATGAGCGGTGATGTCGGGATGCAATTCGAAGTTCTCTATCGATTATTAAGTAGCAATGCTAAGTATATACGTTGGAGAAATAAGGGACTTTCAGATAAAGAGGTGTTGAGAAGAGCAGTGATTATGTATGATAGGGACGCACAAAGTAAGTACCTAAGAAATGTGCTCACTAACTGTGTTCCTTGTTTTGATGAAGGAAAGAGCGGGGCAGAATGTTACAAAACTGTAAAATAATCTTTTTCTTTTTCTTTATTACTGGCTCGGCCTTAGCTGTTGAGCAAAAACCAATTCTCGGAAGTGGGGAAGGTTGTTCTTTAAAAGTTGAAGAAATTAAAAAATTGAAGATCACTAAGCTTAGTTGTCCGGGACTAAAGTATGAGTCCGAGCAAGAAAACTTGGATAACAAGTTCTTAAGATGGGGAACTTTGGATGGCCCCAGTGACACTTATATCCTGATTTTTTTTACTAATGGTGTTCATGGAGAAAGGGTCCTAATTTTTAGTAGAAGAACTAAAAAACAAGTTAATGATATTAAATCCTCTTGGCCTATTGAAATCAAAGGTTCAGGAAAGTCTCAGAGCTTGAGTTATAAAATTGACTCCAATAGCCAAGGTGAATATTCACCAGAAACCTATAAATTCAAATAATTCGTCATTATTTCTAAGATTTGTATAGGAATATGGTCTTTAAGGCTGCGCCGCGTTTGACGGTGAGAATTCCTCTTTGGTAGTTTTCCCTCACACCAAGTAGAGAGGGATGTATGAAACACTTTTTGACTTTGATGGCCTTAATCGCCATTTTCTTTAGTTTTAATTCTCAGGCTTATGTATCTGAGGGAAGAGTTGTAAACCAAGGACCAAGACTTGAATGTATGGTTCAAAATAGTTCACTTTATAATATTACAGTAGTTAACTATAGGTTTGAGATGACCGTTAGAGATAATTACGGAAGAAATATTCCACTTAAGCAAGACCTTGTTTGTGCAAATAATTGTCTTGTACTTCGTAACTCAACAGAGTTCTTTTACGGCGCGAATATCGCTTATAACGTTCTTGCAGCACGTTGTTTCATAAATTACGTTATTCGTTAGGCCGTCAGAAAATATCAGAAAAATCTTTATCTAGAATCGGGGAGTTGATGCTCCTCGATATTTTTCATTTCATCAGCTTCTTGGTTTAATGCCTCCCACACACACTACAGAAAGAGAGAAAATTCATGCAAATGATCATCATCGAGGGGAATATCGGTGCGGGGAAATCAACACTGACGACCCAGCTATCTGAGGCCTTAGGGGCGAAAGCTTTTTTCGAGCCAGTTCAAACAAATCCTTATTTAGAAAAATATTACGAAGATCCAAAGAAGTACGCACTTCCCATGCAGTTTTATCTAATGAGTAACCGTTTTGGTTTACATCAAGAAGGGATCGAGCATATTTGGAAAACCGGCCAGTCTTGTATTTATGATCGCTCAATTTACGGAGATTATATTTTCGCTAAAAGAAACTGGCTTGACGGAAACATGAGCCAACTTGATTTTGAAAATTATAATAAAATGAGAGAGGTTATGCTTAAGAGTTTAATGGTTCCTCATGTGACTCTTTACTTAGATGCAAAACCTGAGACCTGCCAAAGAAATATAAACATGAGAAGCCGTAATTGTGAATCTGGAATCCCTCTTGAGTATTTGCAGGGTCTAGATGATCTCTACCGAGAGCTTGTATTTGAGTTAAAGCAAAAAGGAAGTCAGGTGGTAGAAATAGACTGGAATGAGTTCAGACCGGTAGAGTATATTCTTGAAAAACTTGAAGAAAAGCTGCCAGGGATCTCTCATTCTCATAACCGCGGCTATATCAACGAAATTGCCATTCAGTAATTAATCACTCAAATATTCTAAAGATTGACTCATAACTGCCTAGAATCATTGGATGGTCCTAGGCAGATTTTTCCACATTTCTTCAAGCTAAGCCCCTAAAAACCCGAAAAGTTCAATAAGGATTATAGAAGATGAGAAACTGGAGACCCTTTTGGGTGGCCCTTACAATTTCATGTTGTGCCTTTGGCGTCTACGCCGAAGTGAGTGCTTTTTTGTCTCATGAGACAAGCCAGGGATTTGAATCAGTAAGTTCGAAGCCGGAGTTTGATTCTGCCTATGATCAACGACTCTCTATTTTTAAGAAAACTCGAAAAACAAAAGCTGAATTAAGCTCAATCGAACATCAAAGAGATGTGGTCACATCAGTTAGAGGTAAATTAAAACTTGAGCTAGAGAAATCAGGATTCTTGTTTAAGCACTATAAAAAAGGTGTCATCGATTCAGATATGGGGAAGCTTCCCGAGTTTAAAAAACTTCTTTTTGAAAAAAGTGAGAAGTCTGACTTGCTTCTCGATTTCTTAAAACTTCAAGGGAATGAAAAATCAAAGAAAGTTCTCTTAGAAGTTTTAGAAAAGTTTCCGACCAAGCAAAGAGCATTGTTAAACCCAGCATTAAGTAATGATCAGATAAGGAGCTTGTTTAAAAAACACCCCGTCCTTCAGCATTATCTTCATGAGTTTCCTGGAATGGCCGATCCTCTTTATTTTTATAACTCCGGTTTAATAACTAAGGAAGATTTTAAGAATCAGCTTCTTACAAATATGTTTCATAATGGTCCGCATGCGGGTTTTTGGAAGTTTTATTCAGAGGGAACAATTCCTGGTCTGGTTGGAAAAGACCCTAAGGCAAAAAACTTTTTTCTAAACACCGCTTATGAAGGGATAAAGACTAAGTCTGGCTTTATTGCACCTAAGTATCCGGGCCCACTTTCTTACGAAGGTTATGTTCATGTGGTCTTTGATCGATTAAGCCAAGGGACGAAAGGTGGAGTTGGGAAAATCTTCGAAGAAATTAGAAAGTTCCCAGGGCAATCTGATGTGGAAAAAATGGCAAGTCTTATCTTTGATAATCCACCTGGTACACAGGAGCAGTTATCAGCTCTTTATGATTTAGCTGAAGAAGATACCAATTTAAATGAAGAGGAAAGAAAAGCGATCAAGAAGCTAATTCAAGATACACAAAGCAGGATGAACTCTTATATCTCATTTGTTGCACAGCATTTTGAATTGAAAATTGAAAAAAATGTTCCTGTTCTTCTCATTCGAAACAAAAAAAATGAATTTCTCATTTTTAAAAGTATAGGTCAGAAGCATACGGTCAAAGATCATAATTCTAAGGTACAAACTATATCTGATCCCATTAAATTCGGTGATAACCTATCGAAACAGGTTATCGAGCTTCTTTCTAAGGAAGAAGCAAAGAATGGCTACCCCTTTTTAAATTTAGAATAATCTTTTCAGACTTTTCGAGTCGGTTACTCGCTGTAAGTAAAGATTAGAGGCATATAGTTTTCTCTTGTAGATAATGGAGGAAGTTTAAAAAGTGATTAATGATCAAGGAGGATCTCATGCTTAAAAAAGCACTCATTTTACTTTCCATCCTTACTGTTCCTGCCGCATTTGCTTGTGACATGCATGGGAACACAGGGTTCATGCCAGAAAACGATATGCAGATTGCTGTCGGAGATAAGTCAGCCAATGATATGACTGAAGAAAAGTTCAACGCCATTATTGATAAAGTTGAAGCTATTTATTCAAAAGTTGTTAAGAAGAAAAAAGCAATTTTAAAGGTAAAGAGAAAATGGTCTAACAATACTGTGAACGCTAGTGCACAGCAGTTTTGGAAATACTGGATCGTTAATATGTACGGTGGACTTGCAAGACATCCAGATGTTACTGGAGATGGTTTTGCTCTGGTTGTATGTCATGAGCTAGGTCATCACCTTGGAGGAGCTCCTAAGTATTCAGGATGGGCATCTAATGAGGGTCAAGCAGACTACTTTGGTTCAATGAAGTGTTTTAGAAGAGTTTTTGAAAATGATGACAATATTACAATCGTTTCAAAGATGGATGTAGATCAAGAAGCTACTGAGAAGTGTTCTACTTCTTATACAAATGCTGGAGAGATCGCCCTATGTGAAAGAGCCGCCATGGCAGGTAAGTCACTAGCAAAACTTCTTAATAGGGGTAGAGCTGTTAGTTTTAAAACTCCTGATACTTCAGTAGTTGATCAAACAAATAATAAGCACCCTGCAGGTCAGTGTCGCCTTGATACATACTTTCAAGGTTCACTATGTGATAAGAGCTGGGACCTAGAAGTAGATCCAAAAGATCCTACTAAAGGTGTTTGTAATAGATCTGAAGGTCTAAAAACAGGTGTCCGCCCACTTTGTTGGTATAAGCCTGCTGATTCTTAATCCAAAATAAATTTCGTGGTCAAAGTATCAATGCTTTGACCACTTCTTTAATCTTCCATTAAAATTATCCCTATGATTCTATTTTTAATTCAATTTATTAGTTTAAGTTTTGGGCAAGTAGACTTAAGTCATACTAAGTATTGCCATAATTTAACAAAACTAGTGGAGCAACTTTCTAGGGCCGGTTCAAATAGAGCTCTCTTAGCGAGGGCCTGTGGAAGCGGAGATGGAAAAGCTTTTTATGAATTAATGGAAAGAAATAACCGACTCCCTTCCATTGCCAAAACTAATTTAGCTAAAAAAGGTTGTGATAGGGGGTACACTCCTGCTTGTGTTTATTTATCAAAAAATTTGAAATCATCTGTTAATCCACAAAAGACCGTTAAGGATTTGAAAGGGGGCTGTGTTCAGGGGAATGTTCCGGCCTGTGCCTCGCTTGGCATTATTCAAAATAGAGAGGGAAAGGAAAAAGAAGCTCTTAAGTCATTTAACTTTGCTTGTGAATCCGGAGATGGAGAGTCTTGCTATATGATGGGCAAGATTTATGAAAAACAGGGGCGAATGAAAAGCGCTATCAAGATGCATAAGTACTCCTGCGATAAAAAAGGTATGGCCCGGTCTTGTTTAGTCGTCGGAAAAGATTTTCAAAAGAGTAAGGCAAGTGATAAAAAAGCCATTTACTTTTACTTAAACAAGGCTTGTAAAGGGTCCATTGAAGAAGCATGCTTTCTCTTAGAAAAACTTTAATACTTTTATTTCTATTCAGCTCATTTGAAGCCCACTCTCAAGCTACAGGTTCCATGCTTAGGGACGAACTTCCTCTTTGGGAGGCAGGTCTTGGCGTAGTGGGAGGATCTATTCCTGATTATCCAGCAGCTGGGCATTCAACTTTTCATACGGTTCCCATCCCAACTTTTGTTTATCGAGGTAAGCGAGTGCGTGCAGATGAAGATGGCGGTTTAAGAGCCAGATTTTTTAAAACAGAATCTTGGGAGTTTGACTTAAGCCTAGGGGGGAGTTTACCGGCGAACTCAGATGAGAATGCGGAACGCAAGGGCATGCCTGATCTTGATACGATGGTAGAAATTGGACCAACTTTTATTTGGAAAATTATAAAGCCCTCAAAAGAAAGTCCTCATAAATTAATTTTAAGTGTTCCCCTGAGGGTTGCTATTAGTACAGATATTAAGCATTGGAACACGAGAGGCTTAACTTTTAACCCAGTCCTCGTTTATATGCGAGAAAGAGTTTTTCTTCCAAACATGACTTTTATCGCAAGCATGGACACTCGTTTTGCTAGCGACACTATGATGGATTATTTTTATTCAGTGGCGACCAATTTTGTGACGACGGTTAGACCAGCTTATGAAGCAAAGCCTGGTTATATGGGGACTAGTGTGGCCTTAGGGATGAGTTACTTACTAAAAAATAAATACAATTTTTTTGCAGGGATTTATCAATCAAGTCATCATGGTGCTAGCAATGAAGATAGCCCGCTCTTTGTTAAAAGAAATAATACGGCCCTTGCCGCAGGAATGGTTTGGTGGTTTCTGGAGAGTGAAAGAAAAGGTGTTCGCTGAGTCAAAATGGCCTGTTGCAATACGTAGGCCTTCTTAAATATCAGATGCTTAGATTATGGCCATGGGCGTTGCTAACAAAAACTTAATTAAAAAGTATAAGACAGAATGCGACAGGCTTCCTAAAATTTATAAGTAAGTTTAGAAAAGGAGTTCTAAATGAAGTTTGTTAGTGCCAATGGATTGGCTTTTGTCGTGATGATTTCATCACTTACGTTTTCGCTTTCTTCAAATTCTCAAGTCATAAATGAATATAAAACTGGTAAGAAAACAATATCAGTAGCCTCATATAATGCAGAAAATCTTTTTGATGATAAGCATGATGAAGGCAAGAATGACTGGACCTATCTTCCTCTTAAAGAAAAAAGAAAATCACCAAAAGTTAAAAAGTATTGTGAAAAGCTTAGGAATTATTACTACCGTTTTAATTGTCTAAATCTTGATTGGAGTAGAGAAAATCTAGAGCGTAAGCTTCGTAACTTAGGTCGAGTGATTAAGGGGATGGATCAGGGGTCTTCTCCGGATATCATTGTTCTTCAGGAAGTAGAAAACTATCGTGTCTTAAAAATGTTAAGAGACGTTGCCCTTAAGGGTGAAGGCTACAAAGAGATAGTTCTAATCGAAGGCCCTGATAGCCGCGGAATTGATGTTGGTATTTTATCAAAATTTCCATTAGCTAAAAAAGCAAAGATTCATCATGTGGACCTAGGACCTCATTTCCCAAGAAGACCAATTGCCCCAGAAACAAGACCAATTCTTGATGCAACTTTTGATTTAGGAAAAACAAAGCTAAGAGTTTTGGGAAATCATTGGCCTAGCCAAAGTCATGATGATGAGACCCGTGAGATTGCTGCGCGCACTCTTTATGATGCCGTTAAGTACTCTAGGTACCCAACAGTTGCTCTAGGCGATTTTAATACTTACCCCAGTGATAGACCTCATGGAATCAATCTATGGCTTCACGATCAGTCATCAAGTCGTTTCTTTTTTGATTCGGAGCGTGAGGCTTATCGTGAACCATATCCTCTCTTAAAGTCCGGAAATAGAGGGACCCATCATTATCAAGGAAAGTGGACAAGTTTAGACAAGGTCTTTGTCCTTGAAAACTCGTTCAAAAGGGCCTGTGCTAAGTATAGTACCTGTTTAAGACCAGTTTGGAGCAGTTTCCAAATCGTTAAAAAAAGTTTTATGCTTCATGATGTAACTTTCAGAGATCCGGAAACTGGGGATGAAGTGACGTACTATGATGTGCCTAAGCGTTTTGACGCTGAGTCTGGAGAAGGATACTCCGATCACCTACCTGTAGTTCTCCGTATCGAAGTCAAATAGTTACTGACTAGATAAGGGGTTATCGAAATGAAATTTTTTAGCGTAGCTTTATTGCTTGTGAGCTCGCTTGCCTTCGCTGGAAATTATCCTAGTGATTGGTGGCGTGAAGTTCCAAGAGATCAAGGAAACCGTTGGGAGATTCTTCCTCAAGAAGCTAAGAAAGGTGAAGTCATACTTTCTAAAAGAACTGAACTAGGGATTTTTTCAAACTTGGGGACAGCGGAATTTGAGTATGATGGCGTTGAGTACGCATCCGTTGAAGGTCTTTGGCAAAAACTAAAATACCCTGACCCAAAAGATCGCAAAGACCCCCGTCATAAATTAACCTATCCATTTACTCGCGAAGAGGTCGCAAGGCTTTCTATGTGGGACTCTAAAAGGGCCGGAGACCTGGCTAATGCTATTAATAAAGCTGCAGGGATAAAGTTTGTTTCGTATAAAGGTAAAAGATTTGACTATAAAGATATGGCGGCTGGTTCTCAGTATCATTACAAATTAATTCGCGGAGCAATGGAAGCCAAGGTTTTTCAAAATGAAAATATTAAGGAGCTTCTCTTAAAAACTAGGGGCCTAATCCTGAAGCCTGATCATAAGATCAAGTCCAGTAAACCACCTGCATATAAGTATCATGATATTTATATGGAAATTCGTTCAAACCTTTAGGCCTGTCATGAAAAAAATTAAACAATTGCTCCTCATCTTTATCCTTTTAGTTGTTTCGTGTTCTAAAGACGAAGCTCCTATTGTTTCTCCTACTCCTAGTAAGCCAGAAGTTAATGAGATTCAAAAAAAGGCTCCTTACGTCATTCTCGTTTCGTTAGATGGTTATAGGTATGACTACACGAAAAAATATAAGCCCCTTAATATTCAAACTTTTATAAAAGGCGGAGTAGAGTCGGAAGGGATTATTCCTGTTTATCCGAGCTTAACTTTTCCAAACCATTACTCTTTGGTCACAGGGATGAAGTCGGAAAATCATGGGATTGTTCAAAATAAGTTTTACGACCCTAATAGGGATGAGACTTATCACTTTATGAAAGATTCTGGTAAAGATGGATCTTGGTACACTGGTGAGCCTCTTTGGAAGACGGCCATGAGTCAGGGGCTAAAGACAGCTTCTTTCTTTTGGGTTGGCTCTGATGCCAGAGGTAATCATCCCGATATGTGGCGAAGATATGATGGAAGAGTGTCAAAAGATAAGAGAGTAGATCAGGTTTTAGATTGGTTAAAACTTCCTCTTGGAGAGAGACCAAACTTTATTACTCTCTATTTTTCTGAAGTTGATTCTAGAGGGCATAAGTATGGACCTGACTCACCGGAAGTCGCTAGGGCCGTGATGAATGTGGACAGTGCTATCGGGCGCTTAATGGACGGTCTCGACGAGATTAATCTTCCGGTTAATGTCATCATTGTATCAGATCATGGTATGCAGCAGCTCTATAAAGACAAAGTCGTTTATTTAGATGATTACTTAAAAGATACTACAGGAGTTAGAATTGTTGGCGGTGGAGCTCATACAAACCTATATATTCCTAACAAAGAAACCAGAAACAGAGTTTATAAGATCCTAAAGAATGTAGATCATATAACTGTGTATAAAAAAGAAGAAGTGCCCGCTCATTTTGGTTATAAAAACAATGTGAGAGTCGGAGACCTTACTGTATCAACTCATGCACCCTATTATTTAATTAGCTCAAGAGCTTCCGGAAGAGAGCCTAAGGGGGCAACTCATGGCTTTGAGCCACTAAAGACTCCGAGTATGAATGGGATCTTTTATGCAAGGGGACCAAATTTTAAGTCTGGAATAAAGATAAAGGCCGTTGAGAATATTCATGTCTACCCAATGATTCTAGAAATTCTAGGACTTAAGCTAAATCACAGTATTGATGGTAGGGCGGAAGTCTTAAGACCTATTTTGGTAGAATAATATGTTGAGTGAAGTCGATTTGAGCCAAATGGTTCAACTAGTAAAAGTTATTAACAAAATTTCTGGTGAAGATCATACTCCTGCGACGGGAGGAAACTTTTCAATTCGAACGGAATCTAAAGACTCCTTTATTATTTCTAAATCTGGCGTAGATAAAACCGCCTTTGGTATTGAAGACTTGATCCTGATTAATTCAAAAGGGGAGATTCATACCGATTATCAAGACGAAGGTGTTAAGACTAGTGATGAGACTTTACTTCATCTTAGTATTTACGAAAACACAAATGCCGGTTGTATTTTGCATACCCATATTTTGGAAGGGCTATTATGTGCAGAGAAGCTCACCGAAAATGGGGCTTTTGTGATGAAGGGGATGGAGCTTTTAAAAGCTTTTCAGGGCCAAAAAACACATGACACGTCCATCATAACCCCTGTTATTGAAAATTCTCAGGATATGAACTTTCTTAAAAAAGAATTTGAAGCAGAGTTTAAAAAACACGATCTTCTTTATGGTTTCATCTTAAGAGGGCATGGACTTTATGTTTGGGGAGATGATGTCGTGGAGTGCCATAGACATTTAGATGCTTATACCTACTTATTTAAATATTATTGGAATATGGTGAAATAATGGCAGTCCTAAATATTCCCGATAGTGGAATTGAAATTAAAAATATTGAAGAGATAAAAAGTTTTCTTTCAAAAAGAGGAATAGCCTTTTCAATATGGGAAGCTAATAAGACTTTAAGTGATGACGACTCCCAAGATGCGATATTAAATGCCTACGAGCATGAGTTAAAACCTTTTATGGAAGCCAATGGCTATAAGACAGCAGATGTTATTTCGGTAAATCCGAAGACTGAAAATATAGAAGGGATTAGGCAAAAGTTTTTAAAAGAGCATACTCATTCCGAAGATGAAGTTAGATTCTTCGTTGATGGAGAGGGTCTATTTTGGTTTCATATTGAAGGTGAAGTCTTCAGTCTTCTTTGTACGAGGGGAGACTTTCTTAGTGTTCCTTCTGGATACACTCACTGGTTCGATCTCGCACCTAAATACACGGTTAAGGCCATTCGAATTTTTTCTAATGTTGAGGGTTGGGTGGCAAACTATACTGACTCAGGAATAGACGAAAAATATAATAAAGCCTAAGATAAATGTATGACTAAGTTTATCTTATTAGATATCGAAGGGACCACCTCTTCAATTTCATTTGTGCATGAAAAACTATTTCCTTATTCATCAGAACGAATGAAAGACTTTATTAAAAAGAATAAAGAAGTTCCTGAAGTTCAAAAAATCCTTTCTGAGTTATCTGCAGAGCAAGGCTGCGGACTGAGCTTAGCCGCAGCGGCGGAGCTTTTTCAATCCTGGATAAAGGAAGATAAGAAACACGGACTTTTAAAACAAATCCAAGGCCTTATTTGGAAAGGTGGATTTGAAGAAGGCGTCCTAAAAGGTCATATTTATCCAGAAGTCGCTGAAAAACTAAAAGCATGGACAGAAGCAGGCATCAAGCTCGGGATCTATTCATCTGGCTCCGTAGAGGCGCAGAAACTTCTTTTTAAGTATTCAGAAGCGGGGGATCTAACACCGCTTTTAAGCTCTCATTTCGATACAAAAGTCGGACATAAAAAAGAAGTGGAGAGTTATCAAAATATTGTTAAAGAGTTAGGGATTCCAGCAGAAGAGATTCTTTTTTTATCAGACATCACTGAAGAGTTGGATGCAGCTAAAAAAGCAGGACTTAAAGTGACCCAATTGTTTAGGGATGGAGTTCCCGGTAAAACGTCTCATCCCTATGCCCAAAATTTTGATGAATTAGAAGTTTAAAATGGGGCCCTGCCTGGACCCCATCATATATCGAAGACATTTGAGGGAAACAGATTCCACAAAAATGATTTCGGGAACCTATCCGATGGGCCTTCCGTTGCCGAGGGGGTAGGTAAAAATTATAAGCTTAGTCCACAAAAACTCCGCCTTGTAGAGCTTCTGACGACTTAAGGCTCTTCTGCCCGGTGGATGAATTGGGATTAGTTAAAGGGGCATCAGCAAAACCGATTCTTTCAAATATAAAGCGATCAGAATCGATACTCATCGCGCGATATAGAGCCTTCCCGTTGTCATCTGGCTTCATTAGAGCAATCTGGTACCCAAGAGTATGGGGAGTGGTTATTTCAATGGTGTAATTATCTATTAGCTGCCAGCTAACTCCTGCTTGAAATGAAAAATAGTTCCCAACATTGTCGGAATTTAGACCAATATTTGTTCCCCCAGTTCTTTGGATGGAAACTTTCATAGAGTCTGTATGGATAGTTTGAATAAGAAAGCCAACTTCATCGAGGTATTCACGGCAAGTTTCACTCATTCCTTCTCGATACCAATCTGTTACATCGATTGAATCGAGATATTCAATAACAAGCCCATTTATCTCGACGTTAACATTCATAGACTTTTGAAGCCCAAACTCTGCATTTAAGAGAGGTATACCTAGAGAGAGAAACCCCAAGTTTCCTTGAAATGAATAGTTATAGGTCTTACTGATGTTTGCTTTATCTTGGTCACGTCTTAGATCGTCAGATATTGGAAAACAGGTCTGGTGACTAGAAACATAGGCTAGGGCAGAAGGTCTTCCTCCCACGAGTATCCCCGTATGAGTTCCATTGTCAGCTCTATCCATGGCATTTTGAAACCCAATAAAGCCGTAAGGGCTAACTAGGCTGTCGAGAACCTTTACTGGGTCGGTTTCAACCTCTGGTTCGGGATTACAGCTACTCGCTGAAAATAAAAGAATTAATAAACATAAAAAGAAAAGATTTTTCATCGTTCACTCCTTGTTCAATTGCTTGAGCATACGTACCAAAGAGTCGCAATTATGGTATGAAACATGCTAACTCTTTAAAAAAGCGGAGTGTATGACAGTTGCTATTGCCTACTTAAGTAATATTAAAATCTCAAGAATAGACAATAATTGTGGTCACTTCAGAACTTGATCAACTAATGAACAGTACTTTTCTTTTAATTCTTTCGAGATAAAACTAGCATTAAAGGCGTTCTTTGAGCTTAAGGCCAGCTCTTCCTTACTTAAATTTAGAGCCTCGGCAGTTTCAATAAAGTTCTGATTCATATAACCCCCGAAATAGGCCGGGTCATCAGAATTTATTGTCGCGACGAGGCCCTTATCTAACAGGCTCTTATAATTATGATCTTTCATATCTGCAAAAACACATAACTTGATATTTGAGAGAGGACATACCGTCAGAGGAATCTTCTCTTTTACAAGACGATCAACTAGCTTCTCATCTTCAAGAGATCTAACCCCATGATCAATCCTCGAGACTTTCAGTAGGTCGAGTGCCTCCCAAATATACTCTGGAGGTCCTTCTTCCCCGGCGTGGGCAACTGTTAGAAGCCCCATTTCACGGGCCTTGGCAAAGACTTTTTCAAACTTTGAAGGTGGATGACCAACTTCACTTGAGTCTAGGCCTACGGCCACAAATTTATCTAAATGAGGCTGGGCCTCCTCTAGTGTTTTGAAGGCGGCATCTTCATCTAAATGTCTTAAGAAACAAAGGATAAGCTTTGAAGTGATACCAAGTTTTTCTTCTCCATCTTTTAGAGCATTATGTATGCCGTTTATGGCCGTATTAAAAGAGATTCCTCTATCGGTATGAGTTTGCGGGTCAAAGAAGATCTCTGTGTGGATGACATTATCTTCCTTGCATCTTTCAAGGTACTCCCAAGTCAGGTCATAGAAGTCTTGTTCCTTAATAAGAACGGCAGCACCAGCATAATAAATATCTAGAAAGCTTTGTAGATTATCAAACTCATAAGCGGCCCTGATTTCTTCAACTGTTTTAAAAGGAATTTCAACTTTGTTTCTCTCGCTTAGTTTAAACATAAGCTCTGGCTCTAATGAGCCTTCAATATGAAGATGTAACTCAGCTTTGGGTAACTTCTTTATAAATTCTCTAATTTCAGACATTAATACCTCTATGATTTATTATATTCTTTTGGGGTTTTTCTATTGGGATATAGAGCCGTGCAGATGGGGCAGACCATTCCAAAACATTTTCTAGCTACGCAGTACTCTCTTCCATAAAAGATAATTTGAAGATGAAGTTTATTCCAGAGCTCTTCAGGGAAAAGTTTTTTCAGATCTTTTTCAGTCTGGTCTACATTTTTGCCATTGGTTAAGCCCCATAATTGGGCCAAGCGATGTATATGAGTATCAACAGGAAAGGCGGGAACATCAAAGGCCTGTGCCATAACAACTGAAGCTGTTTTATGTCCAACACCTGGAAGCTTCTCGAGTTCCTTAAAACTTTTTGGAACTTGCCCGGTATGATCTTCCAGCAATATTTCAGAAAGTCTTTGAATGGCCTTTGCTTTTCTAGGAGCGAGACCACAGGGCCTTATAATATCTTCGATCTCACTTACCGGAACTTTGGCCATATCCTTAGGGTTATTGGCCCTCGAAAATAAAGCAGGAGTCACTTGGTTTACGCGAATATCGGTACACTGGGCCGACAATAAAACGGCCACTAATAAAGTATAAGGGTCCGTATGATCTAGGGGAACGGGCGTTTCTGGGTAGAGCTCTTCGAGTCTTTTTGCAATATAGTCTGCTCTTTCAGTTTTAGTCATGACCTAGGAATATACAGATAAATTTGAGGCTTTTGAAGTTGGATTTGGTTGTCACAGCGGGTTAAAACGTATATGTAATGGGAATGAGTAATATAAAGCAATCTACTTCCCTTAGAAACTATCAAGTTGGTGTAGCAAAGACCTTAGAGTTAGATGCTACGCAAGAATTTATGACCGATCTACTCGACGAGTTACACGAGAATGTATCCAAAGAAGAGCTTGGAGATGATGCTGCCATTAGTTTTGTTGGTGAGATCGAAAAGCTTAAAGGCAAATATGAGGAGTTTCTTCAATTTACTGGCACTTTAGATGTCACTTATTATACTCACGATATAATCACCAATGAACTCATGACTGATCGTCTTCAGCAAGAAGTGAAATGTCTTCTCTTAACAAAAGAGGTCGGGCAAAAACTTCAAATGGAAGATGAGATAGATATCGAACTGAATGGTGAAGAGTATGATTTGTACTTCTTAGATGAAGATGATTGTTTTAATATCAAGGATGTTCTTCACGAATATATTTTCTTGAATAAGAATAATTACCCAAAACAAGCTACTGAATCACCTGAAGAAGATTAATTCCCTTTATCGAAGAAGAGCTTTTAAACCAGCCTAAATATTTTTTTAGGCTTATCTCTACAACTTCACCTGTCGTGCTAGCATGGATCATCGTTGGGACACCGTTTTTCTTTAAAAGGAAACCTTGATGAGAAACAAGAAGATTTGTCCCCACTTTATACTTCATATTCCAATTTGGTCTGACAATATTAATAATATAAACCCCATTTAGATTCTCTTCAAACTCAGCCCAGTTTTCTAAAATATCAGTAATGACGAGGTAGGGTAGTTTTACTTGCTCTATCTCAAAGTCTCTGGATTTAGATTGAAGCTGCTTAATTCTCTTTCTCTTTTTTCTCTTTGAGAGTTCGGGTAATCTTAGTCTCGATACTTTATGGGCCTTATACCAAGAGGGAAGATCTATTTTGGCGCTTGCTACATCTTGAAATTTGGCGGGGAAATCTTGGGTAGAATCTAGGTAGTAACCATTACTTGTGTTTTCTGGAATCCAGCTTTGACTCGTTATATGATTTCTTGAAGTATAGGAGATATCAGCATTTTTGTATCTAAGTTCTAATATATGACTTTCAAATTCTATTTTATTTTCTGATAAAGATAATGCTGTAACTGTTTCAACGAATGTGGTGCAATCAAAAGTATCAAAACGATAGAGAGGGTCTTGATCAAACTGGCCTTTGTTCCCCTCTCCAAGAGGGCCACCTTTCCCATAGGGAAGTCCTAAAAATTGCTCTGTCCAAAAGTAAACTTTTTGATGAGTAGAGAGTCCATTTAGGGTTGGTAATTTCTTAAATACTTCAGAGGCCTGAAGTCCCGTGGTAAATAAGAATAGGATTAGCCAAAAAACTCTCATATCTCTTCCAATTGATTAAAGGCCGAAAATACCTCAAATTAAGGATTTACGGCCATATAATTGAAATATCTACAGGTCAGTAATTTCGGCTTCAAAGAGCATGGCGAAGTGATCTGAGGTCTTTAGCTCACCAAGAACCCAAGCGTCCTTAATTTTAAGCCCTCTAACGAAGCTATAGTCAATTATAGCACGGCTAAACTTAGACTTTCTTCTTTTATCATTTCTAAAGAGAACCGGTACTAAACCATGCTTATGCATACCACTTACCATATGATTTATACGTTCTTGATTCTTTGAATTAAAGTCTCCAGCGAAAATGACTGGTCCGTCATGCTTGCTAATATGCTCTAGACATTGATCAACATGCCTAGCAAAGGCATCATCTCCGGCCATATTCATTCCATGAATATTTACTATAAGAAGTTCTTTATCAGTACCTTCTATAGGGTAATATCCTACTGTATTTGCTTTTGGAGTTTTTATAATTGGTTCGAGGTCTACCGTTCTTTCTACAAGAACGTAGTTAGGTTCAACATTACTGCCGATAACAGTTCCTGTTGGGCGATCACCTTTTTTCTTAGAACGAGCAATAAAAGAATAGCCCATATCAAAGCGATGCCCAGGAAAAAACTCAAAGGCTCTTTCCATAAGGCCATTTCTGCTTCCTTCTTGAAGCATAAAAATATCTGTATCTCTGCCATGATAAACAAAGTCGTTAGTAAAACCTTTCTCTTTGGCCTTTAGGATATTCCAAACAAAGACTTTTATATGACTTGGGTCCAGAGCGCCTTTGCTTGCCTGTCCAAAAGAGACATGACTTTCTTCAATCTTTGGAATAAAGAATTTCTTTTTTATCCAATCTTTAAAGCCTGCATGAGCAGGAGTAAAACTAAGAGCAATCGTAAGCGCAGGTAAAACCATCCAGGTTTTCATATAATCCTCCATAAAATGAACTTACTTTCTTGTCGTTATTAAAAGTCAGTAAGGTTAATCGGAGGTGTGCTTGGATTAGGAATGAGTAAAAAATGCCCTAAAAACTAGTGTCTTTAGGGCATTATCGTATTGAAAAACTTCAGTCAGGTTTTAATTAGCCGTTGATTGAAGCGTTATATATATCTTCTAGTGGAGCAAAGAACCCGTCCCAAGCCGGAAGAGTTTGATTCCATAGAAAGTCAGGACGATCTTCTGAAAGCCATTCTCCTCCTATGATATTTCCCTCGGCATTTAACTCAAGAGTATAACGATACTCTTTTACATAAGTAGAGTTGATAGCTGAAGTCTCTCTCCAAGAATGAGCAATTTCTACTGTGTAATACATCTTAGTTGAAACAGTGATTTCTTTTACTGTTCCTTTCGCCGCTTTTTCAGAGGCACCTTCTTTTACACTTATTACTTTAGTGTCGTAACCGTGAACAGCTTGGTTCCAAACTTCTAG
>JAIBDQ010000217.1 GCA_024686135.1 Halobacteriovorax sp.
GGGGACCGCGGTGCTGGTTATGTAAAGTCTAAAGAAATGCTTCTAAGAAAACTTGATGATACGAACCCACATCCAGACTTAAAGAAATTAGAGGAAAATATTGTAGAGACCTCAAATAAGTTTGGAATCGGTCCTATGGGGTTTGGAGGAAAGACAACTTTGCTTGGTTGTAAAGTTGGTGTTCTTAATAGGTTGCCAGCTAGCTTTTTTGTTTCAATAAGCTATATGTGCTGGGCCTATAGAAGACAAGGTGTCACATTAGGAAATAATAATTCAATTAAGAAGTGGTTATATTAGGAGTCATCTATGAAAAGAATTAATTACCCTTTTAAAAGGGAAGAAATTAGAGATTTAAGAGTAGGTGATATGGTCCTTATTTCCGGAAAATTGTTTACGGGAAGAGATGCTGTACATAAGAGGTTACATGATGGAACAAAGCCGCCAATAGATTTAAATGAGCAGATCATTTATCACTGTGGTCCTGTAGTCCTAAAAGATAAAAAAGGAAAATACGAGGTTAAGGCAGCTGGTCCAACGACAAGTATTCGTGAAGAGCCCTACCAATGGGAAGTCATGCGAGACTATGGAATCGTAGGAGTTATTGGTAAAGGTGGCATGGGACCTAAAACTTTGGAAGGTTGTCAAAAGTATGGATGTGTTTATTTTCATGCAGTAGGCGGAGCAGCTCAGGTTTTAGCGGAAAAGATTAAATCGGTAGATAATGTTTACTGGGAAGATCTTGGTTCTCCAGAAGCCATTTGGGAATTAACAGTAGAGGATTTTCCAGTTGTGGTAACAATGGACTCTCATGGTGGATCATTACATGCAAAAGTTCAGGAAAGCAGTGAGAAACTATTTAAGGAAAACCTATAAATGAATTCAAGTTCACCAATTTTATGGGAACCTTCCCAAGAAAGGATTAAAGGGACAACCTTATTTGATTTTCAAAAGGGATGTGGTTTTGAGAATTATGGTGAACTTCATAAATGGTCGGTAGAGAAACCAAGCGAATTTTGGTCTAAGCTATTTAGCTACTTTGATATTAATTTCGAAGGAAGCTTAGAACCAGCTTGTACTGACTTACAGTTTAAGGAGTATGGGTGGTTTCCTAACGTTAAGTTAAACTTTGCCGAGAATCTTTTAAAGAAAGGAAAAGATAATTCAACCGCTTTAAATTCGGTTCATGAATCTGGAAACAATAGAAAACTTACCTATCAAGAATTAAGACTGTCTACCTCTAAGCTAAGTCATGCCCTAAAAAAATATATGACAAAAGGGGATGTTTTAGCTGCCTATATGCCAAATATTCCTGAGACGATCATCTCTATGCTCGCCACTACTAGTTTTGGTGGCGTTTTTACATCAACCTCTAGCGACTTTGGAATTGAAGGAGTAGTTGATAGGTTTGGGCAGAGTAAGCCAAAAGTTATGGTGGCCGCAGCTGGTTATGAATATAATGGAAAATACTTTGATTTATTGCCTAAGATTAAAGAACTAGAAGAAAAACTTCCCTTTATTGAAAAAATCGTTATCGTTGATTTTGTAGGAAGAGAGGTCAACCTTGATGGCCTTGAAAAAGCTGTGCATTGGGATGAACTATTAAATGATAGAAGTGATGCCACTGAACTTAAGTTCGAGAAAGTTTCCTTTGATCACCCCCTTTATATTATGTACTCTTCGGGAACGACGGGAAAACCTAAGTGTATCGTTCATTCAGTGGGGGGAACTCTACTTCAGCATATAAAAGAATTAGGGCTTCATACTGATCTACAAGAAAAAAAGAAAATTTTTTATTTTACCACTTGTGGCTGGATGATGTGGAATTGGTTAGTTAGTTCTTTGTACTTCGGAAGTGAAGTAACTCTTTACGAAGGCTCGCCAGGTTACCCTAGCTTAAAAGAATTTACAGGGATTATTGAAAGAGAAAAACTCAATATTTTTGGTACATCTCCAAAGTTCTTAAGGGCACTAGAAGATTCTGGTTACGATAATGACTTTAAATTTGAAACTTTAGATACCTTAATGAGTACAGGGGCACCACTCCTTCCAGAGCAGTTCGACTTTGTTTATAAAAAATTCAAAAAAGATGTACAAATTGCCTCAATCTGTGGAGGAACCGATATCATAGGTTGTTTTATGTTAGGTGTTCCAACCTTGCCTGTTAGAAGGGGAGAGATTCAAAACTTAGGGCTAGGGATGGATGTTTCTTGCTTTAATGATTCTGGAGAAGACTTAAGAAATCTAGAAGGAGAACTTGTTTGTAAAAAAAGTTTTCCAAGCCGGCCGATTAAATTTTTAAATGATGAAGGAAATAAGAAGCTTAATGAGGCCTATTTTAATCGTTTCGAAAATATCTGGCATCACGGGGACTTTATCACCATCACAAAAGACGGGGGAGTCTTAGTGTATGGACGAAGTGATGCTACTCTAAATCCAGGTGGAGTTAGGATTGGAACTTCTGAAATTTATAGGCAGACAGAAGTTTTACCCTATTTAAGTGATAGCCTTTGCGTTGGTAGACAAAGAGATGGTGACGTTGAAGTAGTTTTATTCGTAAAGTTAACAGAAGGCGAAGAGCTAACTGAAGAAAGAATCATTGAGATTAAAAAACAAATAAAAAATAATACAACTCCAAGACATGTTCCAAAAGAGGTCTTCTCTATTAGAGATATTCCTTACACAAGGTCCGGAAAGAAAATGGAACTTCTTGTAACCCGTCTACTGAATAATAAGCCGCCAACAAATATCGAGGCCGTGGCAAACCCAGAATGTTTAGAAGAATATAGTAGCTTTATTTAATACCCTTTTGTTTTACTCGGGCATGCTTTCGATTCATCGCAAAATACTCTATAATTTAAGTAGTTATCTTTTATTTTATCCATCAAGGAGGATTTGATGAAGAAGTTATTATTAGGAACATTCGCATTGTTGATGTTTAGCAATACGGCCATGGCCGGTTTTCTTATTGATCCCTATTTAGGGTTTAGATTTAATGGAAGTATTGAGGAAGAAGCTAATGTTGGAGACTTAGATGAGTACTCCTATTCAGGTTTAGCTTACGGGGCAAGGCTTGGTTATAACTATTTAGGTTTGATGCTAGGTTTTGATTACGGTATGGCCTCTGGAGATGTGGAACAAGATAAGGATCCGGGTTCAACAGTTCTCTCCGGTGTCGGAACGAAGGTCGATGGCGCCTTTAAGAATATGGGACTTTATATCGGTTACGATATGCCACTTCTTTTGAGGTTTTGGGCCACATATTATTTTAAATCAGAAATGGAAATTGAAGGTGAGAACAATAATAATAGCGATCTCAATCCCGGAAATACATTTACTGATACATATAAAGGTTCAGGCTTAGGTCTAGGAGTAGGTTATACAGGACTACCATTTTTAAGTATAAATCTAGAGTATAAAACATTTACTTATGATGAAATTGAAAGCACTGATCCTTCTGTAGGAACTGTTAATTTACCTGCAGCCTCTACCAGTACTTATGGGTCATCCGGAGAGCAAAAAGCTTCAGAAATTCTTCTAAGTGTTTCTGTTCCTTTTGAATTCTTATAAAAGTTAATTAAATTTAAAATAGAATGCCCCATAAAAATGGGGCTTTTTTTTGCCAATTTTTGATTACTTAGCATCTAAAAGGGAAGAAGTTACCATGTGGTTCGCTCTAGTACTCTAAATTGGTAAAATTTAGGTCGAGAGATTACTGAGGGTCCGTTGGGAGTAACGGATGCCTTTCACAAGATCGAAAAAATTCCACCCGACATTTAGTTTATTTTTGTTAAATTCTAGGAGGAATTTATGAAGAACATTTTGTTGGGCCTATTGGCCTTTATCATGCTTTCAAGTAATGCTCTGGCTATGTTTCATGTAGAGCCTTATGTTGGATTTGCTAAGGGTGAGGAAGATACTAATGATCCCAATCCAGATGAGTACTCAGGTATGGGCTTTGGCCTGAGGGCAGGTTATAAGTACCTTGGGGCCATTGTTGGTGCCACCTATGACTCTCAAACCATCACTGCATCTACTACTGAGCCGGGTGATAATTCCGCAGACGTGGACTTTAAAGGAACAAACATGGGGGCGGTTCTTGGTTATGAGTTCCCGCTAGGGCTTAGACTTTGGGTTTCATACTATATAGACGCTAAATTCGAAGTCGATAGCGGAACATCAACTGGTGGTGAGTTTTCAGGTAATGGATACGCCATTGGAGCTGGGTATTCAATTATACCAATGATTCTTTCACTAAATGCAGAGATGAAAAGTTTTGAGTATGATGAATATAGCTTTCAGGGAACGACATTAAATTTAAATAATGCAGGCTCTAGTTACTATTTCCTAAGTGTAAGTGCCCC
>JAIBDQ010000168.1 GCA_024686135.1 Halobacteriovorax sp.
AAAAGTAGCTAAGACTGCTTCTGCGAAGAAGCAGACGAAAAAGAAAGTTGCTAAAAAAGTAGCCAAGAAAAAAGCAGCTAAGAAAAAAGCAGCTAAGAAAAAAGTAGCTAAAAAAGTAGCGAAAAAGAAAGTTGCTAAAACTGCTTCTGCGAAGAAGCAGACGAAAAAGAAAGTTGCTAAAAAAGTAGCAAAAAAAGCTACAAAAGCGGCTCCAACAAAAGTTGAAGCGAAGGCTGCTCCTACTAAGAAGGTTGCTAAAAAAGCAAAAACAGCTAAAGCAAAGAAGCCAACTAAAGAAGAAGAAAAAGCGATAAAGTCTAAGATTGCTGAAGAGGTATCAACTCTTGCTGAAGCAAATCCATTAGCAGATATTTTTGAAGCGATTCGTACGATGGAGTTTTTTGTTCCAGAGACTGATGAGTGTTATCAGAAGAACTGTGAAAACCCAGCGACAACAATGGGTTATTGCCGTTACCATTATATTGGTAACTGGAATGAGATTAAAAGAAAACAATCAATTCTAGAGGAAGGAAAACTTCAAGATTTTATTGAAGAGCTTATTGGTAAATATCCTCTAAAGCATATTGAAAGTATTCTTTCGGATCTTAAGGACGATAAATCATTCCATAATATCCTTGGTGAACTTAATATCGATACTGACGACTTTGATGATAGTGATGATTTTGATGATGATGATTCTGATATTGCCGCTGAAACTTCTGTTGTTTCAAAGCCAGGATTCGACGAATAGAATTTTTTAAATATTAAAAAAGAAATAATAAAATAGGCCTGCTGTTGCGGCGACGCGAGCAGGCTTATTTGTTTTAGTGATTGGACTCGTCTAACAGAGCGTCCGCCATAAGTGTCAGTCCAATATTCTCTCTAGATATTTTGTAATGAAATTCTTTATTCTTAACTTTTGATTCTTGCCAATCTGCTAAGTAGATTGATTCATCAAAGTCTTGGTTTTCATCAAGGGCAAAAAAGTTTTCAAAGAAAAAACCGATGCTATCTACGAGAAGATTTAAAGTATCCTCAGGATTCTCTTTATCTGCCATATCCGCGCTGGCCATATAAGTTACAGGAATAGTGGTTTCATTTAGTTTGTCGAGAAGACTGACAGCCAATAAAATTTCATTAGGGTAGGTGACAGCATAAACTTCGATATAAAGATCTCGCACATCACATTGGGGTTTATAGAGCCCTTCAAGTAGGTTCTTGACCTCTGCGGTCCATTTTTTTGGAAAAAAATTTGCTCTAAGTGTCTGTTCTTTCCTAGAAAGCATTTATTACCTCGTTCAAAACTTTGAAGATGGAATTTACACTAAGAGTTATAACAGCACAAGGAAGTGATTATGCATATGGTCGATATAGAAAGAGTTAAAGCAAAAGTTTTCGTAACACTAGAGGGATCTGCCTGTGCGAATACTTTCGAAGTTGTTCAGATGAACGAGAACTTCCTAAAGATTAAGGGACGTATTCCTGTAGAGGATGTGGAGCGCATCAGGTCTATGGAGATTGCTCTTTATTGGGGACGTAAGTGGCGCCGCTATAAAGTTTTAGGACTAGAGCCTATTACAAGGTTTCACGAAGAGGTTCACACAGATTGTTTTAAAATCGTTGTGAACAGTCTCGATAAATTCTCATTTGATAGGGATTTTCATCTGGCCCGTTGCTAGGTTACACAAAGCCTATTTTCTGTTTAAATAGCTCCAAAATTATTTAGAGGAGCGACTATGAGCGTCTATATTTTAGGGGGAAGCAGAACCCCATCTGGAAGTTTTCTTGGAAGTTTAAGTTCAGTACCTGCATCGCGTTTAGGGGCATCGGCCATACGTGGAGCTTTGGAAAAAACTGGCATTGATGCAAAAGAAGTCGAAGAAGTTTTTATGGGTCATGTGGTCCAGGCCGGAACCGGTCAGGCCCCAGCAAGACAAGCGGCTATCTTCGCGGAGCTTCCTCACTCAGTACCTTGCACAACAGTTAATAAAGTTTGTGGCTCCGGAATGAAAACTATTCTAATGGGAGCCCAAAGTATTGCTGCTGGTGATAATAAATTAGTGGTTGCCGGTGGAATGGAAAATATGTCTCAGTCCCCGCATCTGCTTCCTGGAAGTCGAATGGGAGCCAAGTTTGGTGCAACAGAATTGAAAGATTCTATGCAGTGGGATGGACTATGGGATGTGTATTCAGACAGACCTATGGGAAATTGTGCTGAAGAATGTGCTACAAAATATAAATTCACGAGAGAAATGCAGGATGAGTTTGCGATTTCATCTTTTAAGCGAGCTCAAAAAGCTGCAGAAGAGGGAATATTCTCTAGCGAAATCACTCCCGTTACAATCAAAGGACGTAAAGGCGATACCGTTGTTGAAGCAGATGAAGGTCCTTTTAAAGCAAATTTTGAAAAAATTCCTCAGCTTCGTCCTGCCTTTGATAAAAATGGCAGTATCACTGCAGCAAATGCCTCAACTATTAATGATGGTGCGGCGGCCGTAGTTTTAGGTGGAGAAGAATTTAAAAATAAAGCAAAATTTAAAATTGTTTCTTACGCAGGTCATGCTCAGGACCCAACTTGGTTTACGACGGCACCGGTTGAAGCGATGAAGAAGTCCTTGGATAAAGCCGATCTAAAAATTGAGGATATTGGTCTCTTTGAAATCAATGAAGCATTTGCAGTTGTGACAATGGCCGCAATAGAAGAGCTAAAATTGGATAGAGAAAAGGTCAACATTTATGGAGGCGGTGTAAGCCTGGGCCATCCTATCGGTTGTTCTGGTACCCGGATAGTTGTTACCCTTATGAACGCTATGGAAAGAAATAGTGTAAAATATGGTATGGCATCTATATGTATAGGTGGGGGTGAAGCATTGAGCTTAATCCTAGAAAGATTGTAGAGAGAATCTAGAATGGCAGAAGCAGCAGCTCAAAAAAAATCAGGAATTAAAAGATTCGCACCTTCAGAGGTGCTGTTTGATGATGGTGATTCTGCCGACTCACTTTATATTATTCAGTCTGGACAAGTAAGACTATATAAACCTAAAGGGAAAGGGTTTATTGAAATTGCGATTTTAAGAACTGGTGAAGTTATTGGAGAGATGGCCTACTTCGATAGAAAAGGTGGAAGTAAAAGAAGTTGTTCTGCCGCGGCGATAATGCCTACTGAAGCCATTGAAATTTCATTTAATGCTTTTGAAAAAACCATGGAAGGACTTAATCCTTGGTTTAAAACAATTATTAATACACTCGCTGATCGTCTTAGAAAGACGAACGATAAAGTTAAACAACTTGAAAGTAATTCTGCCGGACACGGTGAAAATGCTGAGTATAAGTTCTTTAACAATACTGACGTGGTTAAAATGCTTTCTCTTTTCTACCTCGTATTTAAGACCCATGGTCATATCGAAGAAGGAAAAGTTGATATTCATATGAATAAACTTAAATTTTACATGATGGATATTTTTAATATTCAGGAAGTGAAATATGAAGAATTCATTCAAATGTTAAAAAATGAACATTTTATTGAACTTGCCGATGATGAAGATGGTCTACCAAGACTTGTTAAAGTAGCAAGTGTAGATCGCTTTAGAAGTCTTCTTGTTTTCTTTAACACTCAAAGAATTACAGTTGATGAGAAAAAATTAAATATCTCAAATAATTGTGAACGTTTCTTAAAGGCGATTCTAGATCAATTCATCTTAGCAAAAGTTGAAAATGATAAGCATCCTGCTGATATCTCAGCCATTTTAAATGAATTTAAAGAAATGCATCTACCTATTACAGATGAAGATTTAAATGACGCCAACACCGCTGGCTTTGCTGAGGATATTATTATTGGAGAAGGTGGAAAGCTTACTTCAATTGTTGATTACGCAAAACTTAAGAAATCTTACCCGGCCATCAAGATGATGAACGCCATTAATCGAATTAATCAATCCAAAAATAAGTCTAATAAATACGCTAGGTAAAAAATCTCGATGAGATTTTTTCTAGTGTATTCGTAAGCGACGTCCAAACGATAGTGCGGACTAAAGCGCGCGGAGTATCTTTCTAAATCTGAGTCATTAAATGGAATAGAGGATCTTATTATTCGAAGCTGGTCTCCGCCCGTGCACTTCGCTGCTGATGCATCCGAAGTACACAACGGTAAAGCAGACGTCAAATTGCTTTGCAATTTGTACGCGCTGCTAATTCTGTGGTTGGTATTGTACGTCGACGATAGCGCCGTTTGAGTACACGGCACTTCCATGAAGTTTTAGGAAATACCCCGATTTATTTTCAGCGGGAAATGCTTGAGCATCATTGGTCGCAGACTGAACCTTGATATTAAAGCTCGAGAAGTATGCTGGTTCACCATTAGTCTTCATAAGAGTCCAACCATTAGTTGAGCTATTTGGAATTGATTGACCATCAATTGTTAATGTAATTGATGGTTCAAATGGTTTATTAACCATATTAGCATAACCAAAAAACTCCACTGGTGTTTGAGTTTCAATTTGTAAACACTCCGGATAGGTCACGCGGGCGTTTCCATAAAGCTTAACCATATAACCAGTATAGGGCTCACCTGGGGTTGGAGCGTACCTTGTATTCTGAGTTTGAACAGAGTTTGTAAAAGTATAACCATTGGCCCCTGGTCCAACTGGCTCAGTTAATTTAGTTAGAGATACGCCGCCTTTTCTAACGGAGATTTGATTTGGATCAATGGCCGGAGCACCAGAAGATGCTACTGGCCAATAATCATATTGGTGATTAATCACCTGATCTTGAATAGAGTTATTGATCCCATCAAAGATGGTAGAGAAATTACTAACGTTACAGATATTATAACTGTCATATGGATAAGACGATGAGTTTGGAGCTGGATTTCCATTAGTATAGGGAACCGAGTAGGCCAGTTCACTCATTTGCTTATAAACAATATTGGCGTCAAACTGAGGTTGCGATCCACCGCAATCTTCTGAGTGAGCAACGATTGAGAAAAATCTCATTTGAAGACTGTTAAGACTTTGCCCTGAACAACTTCCAGAATAGTTTCCTCTTAGGCACATAAGTTCCGCAATCTTTTGATTGATATAATTATTTCTATCGTATGACGTAGGGAAAGCTCCTTGAACCCAAGAGTTGTCATCTTGGTTACTCATAACCACAATCATGGTGTAAGCGCCTTGCCTGAAAACTCCGTTAGAAATATTACTTGAAAGTAGATTAACTGCTCTATCGACACCTGCTTCGTAAGATCCTTGAACTGTTGGTAGATTGGCAAGAGCATTTCCAGCTTGATTTCTATCAATTTTCATAGATAGAGCTGAAGCTCCTAATCCATTTGGATCATAAGTAATAAGACTTGAGTTTGAGTTACCACTTCCAAGGAGTGGTGAAATCATAATATGGTAATCAAAACGATCGGATATAAGATCAATTGTGTTATTTAGGGCAGCTTGTGTTTGAGGATTGATAAAATTCGTTGAAGTTGAATTATCCCAAAGAAAAAGAAAGTCTACCTGAGGTCTTATCAACGTAAAACTTGAACAGCTTAAATTTGAGCTGAATTGAATGGGGTTAGCGACCCCTGTGTCCTTTTGCTCATTGGCCTTAAAGGCTGCTTTAGGACAACCACTGAGGATTGTTAAAAGTACGGCTATAATTAATAAATTCAAGTTTTTCATATACGACCCTTTTCGTATGTTTATCCGTCTAACTAATCGGCAATTAGGCTATAAAACTTAAGTTTCACTATAGAGGGTGGGAATAGGGGCAAAAGGCAATAATTTCCTCGGTTTATGCCACTTTAGAGAGGGGTAAAATAGAAGAGATAGATAAATCAAGGGGAAAGGTATGTCCAAAAATTGGTGGTATGTTGAAGGTAGTGATCGCAAAGGTCCAGTTGAAGAAACTGAGCTAGCTAACTTCTTAGAAACTGGAGTTTTAAATTCTGATAGCTATATTTGGACAAAAGGTTTTGAAAACTGGATTAAGTTTCATGAAGTAAGTGAACTTTCTCATCTTCTCGGCGGTGGAGAATCGAAAGATGAAACTCCTGAACCAGCTCCAGCAATGGAAATGGATAGAAGTCCTGCAATCGAAAAAAATACTATTGACCTAAACTCTATTGGTGAAAATGAAAGAGTTTTCTATATCAAAACGGGAATGGATAGAAATGCAAATGAGTCAGGGGCAGAATACGGACCTTTTAGTTTAGATCAGCTCAAAAGATTGTTCGAAGAAAATAGAATCAATGAAAAGACTTATATCTTTACGACAGGAATGGAGAACTGGTCTTTACTTGCAGACTTTGAGGTTTATTCAAAAATTTCAGGAGGCACTCCAGTAGAGGTTAAAGAAGATGATCGTAGGGCCCATGTGAGAAAACCATTTGTTGCGAATATGTATTTTCATGATCAGTCTCAGCTCTACGAAGGAGTTTGTAGAGACATTTCCGTTGGTGGTATGCAAGTTCTTGTTTCAAATTTCCCAGGGAAGATTAACGATGAGGTGACAATGAATGTTCACCCAGAAAATAGTGAATACTGTTTTGTTGCTTCTGGAAAAATCGTAAGAATCTTAGACGGAAATAGCGGATTTTCACTTCGTTTTGATGGAATAGGTGAGGACGCTAGAGGTGCCATAAATAATTATCTAGAAAGCAATTAATGGATAAAGAAAAAGTCATTGACGACAGTGAGCATGGCCAAACAATTGTTGGACATTTTCCTTCTCAACAGGGTGAAGAAACCATCTATTATAGAAGGCTTCAATCTGAAAGTTTTCC
>JAIBDQ010000135.1 GCA_024686135.1 Halobacteriovorax sp.
CCCAACAGAAATACATTACTTGTTAACTCTTTAAATATTGGCATTCGCTTAGGGCCTTTAACTCTTACACCGCTTATAATCTTTGCTTCACTTTTTTGTGGGAGAAAAGATCTGCATAAACCAGCTGCCACCCTAAAGAAATCATTTAACTCAGAACCATCATGAGCGATAATTTCATTTTTTTGGGTACTTCCCCCTAACATGAGAATCTTATCACTTCCTCTATAAACCAAATTTGCCTTACCAAGACCTAACACGAAACTTGCGACCTTAAGATCTACACTCCACTGAAAATAAGAGCCTGGCACTTCAACGATATTCTCTTTAGAATCAAGGCCAAAACCATTAAGTTGAGTTAGCCCCACGCCATGACTGAGGATAAGTTTTTCAAACTTAATTTTTTGACCACTTATAAAACTTGCCGTATTTCCACTTATTCCGAGAAAACAGTCTTCTTTATAGTCAAAGTTTGCCTGCTCCCCTAATGAGTCTAAAAATAATCTAGGTCTTATCAAGATTGCTTCTTCTTCAAAGTAATTAAATTCTCCCTCTATCTCTTTTGGAAAACTTAGGTTTTTAGAAGACTGTGAACTGCCGTACCTATTCTGAAGACGATCGTCTCCAGGGGAAGAGGTATCTATAAATCTGGCCTTTTCCATTCCCATTAAACCAGTATTAAACACATAATTATTAAAGTACTCCACACCTTCAACCAACACATCCCCGAGAGGACTAACCCCTTGCTTCATGCCATGAAGTGCAACTAACGCCGTACTTGAAAGACTAGTTTTTGGAAAAAGTTTATTATCTGATACCTGGAGGACATTTCCCCTATAAGATTTCCGTTCTAACAGCCACAGAAGGGCCCTAGCAGAAACGCCATCTCCAATGACGAGAATATCAACCGATTGTTCTGACATAATCTAAATAGTTCGATTCTTTTTTAAATTGAAAGAAACTGAAAAAGCTAAAGGCCATTGAAATAAGGGTAGGAACCAAAAAGCTTATAATAAGACCCCTCGCCGTCACTTGAATTGGTATTTTTCTATCAACAAACTCTTCTGGCATTATTTCAAAGCCATAATGATCTAAAAAATAAAGACAGATTAGGCCGACGGCCAGTCCTACGAGAACTGCGCCAATGCTCATAGCAGACAAGAATAGCCCTGTGGATTTTTCAAGATTGGCCTTTGATGTGCCCATAATCCAAAAGCTAGCGAGATCACCCCTTACCTTCCCAAAGAAAATAAGCAGGCCTGAAGTTATGCATAAGCTCACTAGCAGTGTCATCGCAGCAAATAAAAAGACCATAACAGTCGTCTCAAGGCTTAGGGCCCATACAAGTGTTCCATTCATTTGCTCCCAAGTCTTTAGCTCTACCTGATCACCAAATTTAGCATTAAGCTTCTCTTGGATATCTTCACTATCGATATCCTGGAAATATTTAACTCTATTAGCTGCTCTTTTTCTCACCAAGTTTTGAAGAACCTTAAGTCTTACCCATAAATGATAATGATCAACTTCTGGAACGTTCGTGCTAATCATTTCGTCTAAATATAACGTAGCAGTTCGTGGGATATCTCCCATCATGGCGTCTGTATGCGCGGGGGATATCAGTCTAATCTGATCACCTAAACCAAGATTAACTTTTCTCGCTAAGGCAGGCGATAAAACAGCTTCTTTTAATTCGAATCCCTCAAGAAAGCTAGGCAACTCTTTTGAAGTGTCTAACCCGTGAACAATGACTGGCGCTAAGTAATTTCCATTTTTTAAAAGTAGTTCAAGCTCATATTCTATAAAGCCTTCCACTTCTTCATTCTTAAGAAATTCTTGAACTTGACCGGCCAGTGCAAAAGTCTCATCTTTTAAAATGATAACTCCATGTCCATTGGCGGCCTTGGATCTCCCAATTAATTTACCCTGAAGCCCACCCATGGTGGACTGAAGAACAAGCAGAGCAAAAGATGAAATCATCAGCCCCAAAATGGCCAAAAACAAAAGCCTTTGCCTTGTTTTAGAAAAAAAGATGTACTTAAAGAAGTACCTAGTAAAGGAGGTGTACAGCTAACTACCCCCCTAAGAGTCGTAAAACTTTTTCTTTTGAGCTACTAAGTCTTTTAAATAACCACTTGGTTGGTACCTATCAAAATCTACTTCTTTGCTATATTTTTCGATAGCTTCTAGAATTCGGCCCAGACCCTCACTATCAGCATGCCTAAGAAGACCACCTCTAAAGGGAGGGAAACCGATTCCAAAAATAAGACCAAGATCAACTTCTGAAGGTGTACCTACGATTCCTTCCTCTAGAATAATTGAAGCTTCGTTAATCATCGGAAGCACAACTCTCATTTGAATTTCTGTTTCATCCATTTTTTTAGTATCTTTAGGGAGCATGGCCTGAACTTCTTCATTGGCACCGGCCACTTTTCCATTTTCGTCATAGAGATAAAAACCTGCTCCACTTTTCTTACCTAAAAATCCTTTATCGACCAATAAGTCACTGGCCCCAGATGCCTTGGCTCTATCACCTAATCCGTCGTGAAGAATTTTAGCAACCTTAACACCAACATCGATTCCAATCTCATCCAGTAAACGACAAGGCCCCATAGGCATCCCAAAATTAAGACAGGCTTCGTCGATATCCTTCATAGGTACGCCTTCTTCAAGAAGAAAACCTGCTTCATTTAAATAAGGCATTAAAATTCTATTAACAAGAAATCCTGGCCCATCTTTAACGACTACTGGAGTTTTCTTAGCCTTTAAGCACCAGTCATATAAGGCCTTAGCGGTTTCCTGGCTCATTTTTGAATGAGTGATAATTTCCACAAGTGGCATCATATGAACGGGATTAAAGAAGTGAAGACCTGCAAACCTTTCAGGTCTCTCAAGGGCCGTGGCCATTTCCTCAACACTTAATGAGGAAGTATTAGAAGTTAAGAGACATGTTTCAGAAACATGTTTTTCAGTTTCAGCAAATACAGATTTTTTAATGTCCATATTTTCTACTACAGCTTCGATAACCAGGTCTGTTTTTGCAAAACCTGCATAACTAAGCTGAGGAGAAATACTTCTCATCTTTCTTTCAAAATCATCTTTCGTTAAACGTTTTCTTTTAACGGCGCCCATAAAGTTTTTACTGGCCTGCTTTAAACCAAGAACAAGAGCTTCTTCATTAAGGTCTTTCATAATAGGGGCCATATCGGTATTACACATTAGCCATGCGATACCACCGCCCATTGTCCCAGCTCCAAGAACAGCGCCTCTTTTTAACTCTGGTACATCGCCAGTAACTTCACCGCCAGGAAACTTTTTGGCTTCTTCGGTCATGAAGAAAATATGCTGGAGATTTTTACTTTGTTCACTTACACATAACTCTCCAAAGGCCTGCGACTCAGAAGCGAGATAACTCGTTCTTCCTTTCATCATACCTGCTTCCATTACATCAAGAATTTTTAACGGTGCCTGATAAAAGCCTTTCGTTTTCTTCAAAACAGACTCTCTAGCTTTTTGAAAAATTATTTTTTTTGATAAAAAATTATCGCTTGCAAAGTTCTCAAGGCTTCCCATGAGCCCTTCACTTTTCTTCTCGGCCTTAAAATGATCAAGCGCTTGAGTAAGAAGCCTTTCTTTCGGATATACTCCATCAACAAGCCCCATTCTCTTAGCTTTTTTGGCCTTAACCATTTTCCCAGAAAGAATAAGTTCAAGCGCTTTAGGAAGACCAATCCTCCTTGGCATTCTATAAGTTCCGCCAAAACCAGGGATCACACCAAGCTTAACTTCCGGCAATCCAAGAACTGTAGAGTTGTCATGAGAAGCAATAATCGAATTACAGCTTAGAACTAACTCAGTTCCTCCTCCTAGGCAGACACCATGCACGCAGGCGACAGTAGGGATCGGAAGGTCTTCGATTTTATTAAAAAGAAGCTGTCCCTGCTCAGCGCCGTGGGCCCCTTCGGACTCTGTTTTCATGCTAGCAATTAATTTAATATCTGCTCCAGCTAAGAAACAACGATCCTTATGAGAGAAGAAAACAACGCCATCCAACTCTTTTGCTTTTCCGTGTAGATCATCAACAGTATCTCTAAGTTCAACTAACGATTCTTCATCAAGAACTGTCATAGACTTATCACAGTTATAGCCAAATCCCACATAGGCGACTTTGTCTTTAACTTCTAAGCTAATTTTCGTGTTTGCCATAATTTTCTTCCTTATCCTAAATTCTCAATTATACAGGCACCGCCTTGACCGCCACCAATACATAGGGAAGCAATTCCGTATTTTCCATTTCTTTTCTTTAATTCATGGGCCAATGTAACGATTAGTCTTGATCCTGTTGAGCCAACTGGGTGACCAAGAGCAATCCCCCCACCATTCACATTAAATTTCTCATCAGGAACATCACCCCAAAGAGTGTCCACATCAAATTTGGCGGCCCATTTTTTGTCAGTAAAACCTTTTCTTACTGCAATAATTTGAGCGGCGAAGGCCTCGTTGATTTCAACAAGATCCATATCGTCCATACCTAAGTTTGCTCGCTTAAAAACTCCGTCCATAGCACGGAGTGGTCCCATTCCCATACGCTCAGGCTCAAGCCCAGCAAAATGATAATCAACAATTTTTGCCATTGGGGTTAGGTTATATTTTTTAAGAGCATCTTCACTTACAAGAAGCAGTGCTGAGCCACCGTCGGTTATGGGACAAGCGTTTCCAACTGTCACCGTTCCACTTTTCTTTTCAAAATAAGGGCGCATTTTAGCAAGCCCTTCAATAGTAGAATTTTCTCTCGGACCCACATCAGTGCTCAAAAGTTTATCAAGCTTCGCTCCGGTCATAATAGGAACGATTTCATCTTTAAACTTTCCTTCCTTAGTTGCACTGATAGCAAGATGATGAGAGCGGTTGGCAAACTCATCTTGCTCCTCTCTTGTGATTCCTAGCTCTCTAGCTAAAAGTTCAGCGGTAAGACCCATATTAAGTCCGCAAAATGGATCTGTGAGACCTTGCTCGATAGCGATGACTGGAGACAAGTATGGCGGCCTGAATGAGCTTAAGGCCTTTAACTTGTCAGGAATCTTCTTTGCTTTCATGACGTTTATAAAAAGATCAGTCATCTCTTTAGAGTAAATAAGAGGCATTTGAGACATATTCTCAATACCACCAACAAAGATCACTTCACCTCGTCCTGCGGCCACCTTTAAAAATCCCTGGGATACAGCCTCCATTCCCGAGGCGCAGTTTCTATGAACCGTGTAGCCACTTGTGTGCTTATGAAGACCAGCCTCAAGAGCTATCACTCGCCCAACATTTGGGTATTTAGCTGGAGCACCAGTATTTCCAAAAATCACTTCATCAACAGCATCGGCCGGGATTGAAGTATTATCTAAAATATTACGAACGAGATATGAGCCCAAATATGGGGCAGCAACATCTTTTAAATCTGTGCCTGATTTTGCCTGTGGTGTTCTTTTCGCATCAACAATATAGACGTCTCTCATGTGAGATCTCCTTGGATTCCATTCCTAGTTTTGGGTAAATTATCGGTGGTTTACGCCCAGATGAAAAGGTTTAGGGTAAAGGGGAACTTACTTGCCTAGAATAAGGAACGCCGCGTATAAACGCGGCGTCCAATAAAATTAAGGGAAAACGACAAAACCCCTAATTTCGAGAAGAAAACTTAGGTAGGGTGCGGACTATGCCGCACAATACCCATTTGATTTAATTTAGAATTTAATTACAACACCAGCTGAGATATCGGCTACATCATCTTCAGAGATGGCCTTACCTCTTTTACGTGTGTTCTCTTCATCAGGTCTTTGAGAAGCTGCTAGAGCATCATCCTCATTGGCACTAAAGGCTTCGTTAAGAAACTTAGTGTAAGAGAAGTTCACGTTCAGCCCTACAAAGTCATTGATCATGAAGTCTGTTCCAATCATGGCCTTAGCTGAAAATAAGCTGTCTGTAATTTTAGAGTCTTGCTCTACTTGATTGAATCCAATAAGAGTGTTTCCACAGCTTGGATTATTATTAAAACCACCAAAGCCACCATTTTCTTGAATACAGTCATTAGCCGCGTTCGTGTCTGAAACAGTTACTCTGTTATAACCTAAACCTGCTCCAACATATGGACGAAACTTACTGTCCATTCCAGTGAAGAAAAACTTAGAGTTTAAGTTAATATTTAGTCTTTCGTATTCGTAATCAACATCACTTTTAGTTTCTGGGTTATTAAAGTTAATTCCACCAAATCCTAAATTAGTTGTTCTATCGTCAAACTCAATCTTTGAGTAACCAACACCTAGACCAAAAGATACATTATCATGTACTGCATGCTCTACATTGATTCCAAAGTTCAGTTTTGATTCAGCATTATCATCACCAAGTGACTGTGAAAGTCCTATTGATGGTGTTACTGAGGTTTTTCTAATCTTTTTAGGAGCTGCTACAGGTGCTAGAGCCGCTAGCTTTTGTGGAGCTGCTTGTCTTACCTGTACTCTGTCTGTTCTTTGACCTGTAAAAGCTCTTCTTAGCTTTTTCTCAAGCTTCTTTTCAGACTTGATACGCTCATTTTCGATTTTCTTGTTCATCATCTCTTCGTTTTGTCTTTCGAGTCTTTTACGAAGTTTAGCGATGCGGTCTGACGCTGACTCTCTTCTTTCAAAAGATCCATCAATGTCGATTTGTTCTGAGTTTAGCACTTCATCAGTATTAGCTAGGAGGTCGTCATCCTGAGCAAATACTACTGCTGGGCTAGCAACTAGGGCCATTGTAATAAACAATGCCTTTAGTTTTTGGTTTTTCGTTTTGTTCGTTTTCATTTCAAGTCTCCTTCACGGCCCGGTCACCCGAACACTTCAATAACACTATGAGTCAATTCCTAAGTATCGTAACAAATCCGTCAAGAATTTCATTTATTTTTCTTATTGCATGTAGTAATTACCCGATACGTCAGACTTTAGACAGTTCCCATACGTAAATACAGTAACTTAGACTATCTAATAATAGTAAAAAAGCGCATGGAAGCATATGAATTGAAGTACCCATTAAAGGTTTTATCCATTTTACAGATAAAAGTCTTGGTATCAGGCTGGCAATTATCAGCATTTCCAATAAACCAATCCTGAACCTGGGTCATGGCGGAAATGATTACGGTGATCATCACAAACATCAAGAGGATGTATTCTACGACTGTTTGACCATCTTCATTGCTTTGAATCTTCTTCATGTCTCTATTTTAACGTAAACAACTATATAAAGATGACCTAAAGAAATTGTTGCCCATCCTTAATCTCCATCAGGCTGGAAAGAAGACCTAGAGGCCCTTCTTTGTAAGGACCGAAATAATAGACCTGGTTTAGGCGTTCATGAGACATGGGCTCTTTTACGTTTGTTACCATAACAGACTTAGGAAATGGGATATCGCCTTTGGTTTTAGCCCCTTCGCCTTCAATCCAAACTTCTGGGCCCCATTCTAGAGATGGCTTTTCTAATTGCTTCCATAAACCTGGGAATATCTGGGCCGTATCTTTTTCAAGCATTTTTAAAATATCTTTTTCATGAAAATCAATTTTAGAGCCTTTAAGTTTTTTAACAAAGACCTTGAAGAGAACTTTAGATTCTTCAAAGTCGGCCTCCCAAAGAGGCCTTTCAGTACCAAGCATCGACTTATCACATCTCAAAAACTTTTCGGCCTCCCAGAAAATCTTCGAACCAGGTTTAAAATCAAAACTGACTCTTATGCAGCCAAAACTCTGGCCTAGGTTTTCCAGCTTGATGGATAGTCCTGAAGGGTCTGCCCCTAAAAGCGAGATATTCTTGGGATGAATAATACCATCGTAACTAGCTAACTCTAAACTCCAAGGTTTTGATTTATGAAACAACCATTCTCTAATTCTGGTTCTTTTATAAAATCCCCCACGCTCAATCAACACTGGCTCAAGGTCCATCAAAAGGTTTTCTTGATCTAGTTCATAAAAAGGACTGAGCAAGGTTAAAAATAAATGAAAGAGCTCAAACCGGCTAAGCTCCATTGAAAACTTCTTTTGAAACTTTCCTCGCGCCATAAAGAAGAAGGTAAGCTCCGAATTTTGCCCTTCATAAGGATCTAGACTTAAGTCCCTAAAGACATTTTCAAAAGATTCAAAACACTTCACAATATCCGCAGGGCAATGAGCTAAAAAGACGGCAGTATTAAAGCTTTGTACCGACTTATACCTAAAAGCATTCTCGG
>JAIBDQ010000231.1 GCA_024686135.1 Halobacteriovorax sp.
AAAAGCTGGAAGTCCTCCTCTAAAAGTTAACTCAAAGAATGTCGCCATTGAAATTATGACCGGTGCACCTCTTCCGGAAGGTTTTGATACGGTCATTCCTTACGAAAGAATAAAAATCGTTAATGGTAAAGCAACTCTTGATCAAAACTTAAAGATAGATAAAAAACAAAATATTCATTTTGAAGGAAGTGATTACTGTGAAGGGAAAGTTCTCTTGGAAGCAGGTCTTAAACTGAACTCTGCGGCCGTGGCCATTATTGCAAGCCAAGGTGTTCAATCTGCGAGTGTTTATAAATTTCCTAAATTTGCCATAGTGAGTACTGGGGATGAATTAGTGGAGCCGGGTAATCCCTGTGAACAGTGGCAAATCTGGAAGTCCAATGCTTTTGCCATTGAATCAGAACTTATGGCCTTCGGTGTACCGCGATCGAATATAAAACTCTTTCACCTTGAAGATAGTAGAGAAACCGTTTTTGAAAATCTTAAAAATATACTTAGAGAATACGAAGGAATTATTATCTCTGGCGGCGTCTCCATGGGAAAATACGATTTTGTCCAAGCAGTTATGAGCGATTTAGGTGTAGAGCAGATCTTTTATAAGATTTCGCAAAAACCTGGTAAGCCTATGTTCTTCGGACGGGGCAATGAAAATCAATCAATTTTTGCATTACCTGGAAATCCTGTTTCTGCTTTGGTTTGCATGCGCCGTTATGTTATTCCTAGTTTAGAGTCCTCTCTAAATAACCCTGCCAAAGACCTTTTGGTAGAACTTGGTGCAGAGATATCGTTTAAAAAAGAATTTAGTTTCTTTAAAGCAGTGAAAATTAAGTCAAATGAATCGGGCAAGTTAGTGGCAACACCAATTTCTTCAAATGGTTCGGGCGATTTTTCTAGTCTCGGTGGAAGTGATGGATTTATTGAACTTCCGGCCAAGAACCCCGTTCATAGGGCAGGTGACGTTTTTAAATTCTATCCATGGAAAGGGGACGCTCTTTGAGAAAGCTTGTCGATCCCCATGGAAGACATATTCATAAACTAAGACTTGGGCTTCTAGATGCTTGTAATTTTCGCTGCGTCTATTGTATGCCGCAAAATCCAAAATTTATGGAAAAGAGTAAACTTTTAAAAAGAGAAGAAATCTTTAGGCTTACAAGAGCACTTGTTGGATTTGGTATTGATGAAATACGACTAACTGGTGGAGAGCCAACTCTAAGGCATGACTTTTTAGATATAGTTAATGATTTATCTACTCTTGAATTTTCTAAGTTTGGCTTTACAACAAACGGTCTTCACCTTGAAAAGCATTTACCAGAATTAAGAAAAACAAAAATAAATAATATAAACTTCAGCTTAGATAGTCTTAATAAATTTGGCTTTCAAAAGATGACGGGCTCTCCTCATCTTGAAAAAGTTCTTGAATCTATTTTTATGGCAAAAGAGCTGGGTTTCAAAGTAAAGCTCAATGCCGTTTTAATGAAAGGTGTTAACGATAGAGAAGTAAATGACTTCATGGACTTTTCTGCTCGTTACGATATTGAAGTACGCTTTTTAGAACTTATGAGAATTGGCGAGGCTAGAGAAAGCTTTGATAAGTATTTTATTAGTGCTGGAGAGGTTATAAACCGTCTTGAAAAGGAGTCAGTTCTAAAGCAGGTCAAAAGGCCGATTGATTCCACCTCTTTTAATTATGAATTAGAAAATGGCGCACAGGTTGGATTTATTGCTTCTGAGTCTAGACCTTTTTGTGGCGGATGCTCTAGGCTACGTCTTTCACCTGAAGGCTCCCTTAGACCCTGCCTTATGAAAAGCGAGGGATTCTCTTTGGTCGATAAATGCGAAGATGAAATTTTAGAACTATTATATAAAACTATGGCCTTAAAACCCACAGATCGCATCTATGATGTATCTGAGCCCATGAATCAAATAGGAGGCTAGATGAAACAGTTTAGTCATATCGATAAGAATAATAACCCTTGTATGGTAGATGTTTCTTCAAAAAATGAAACGAGTCGATTTGCTCACGCAAGAACTGAAGTATGGTTACCAAAAGTCATCAGAGATCAGTTTATTGATGGAGATATTCAATCTAAAAAAGGTCCTGTTTTTCATACGGCCATTATTGCTGGAACAATGGGCCTAAAACAAACATCAAATCTTATCCCTTTTTGTCATCAGCTTAATATTGAAGGCTCTAGTGTAGAGATAAAGTTAGAAGGTGAGTCGGCGATAATTGATTGCACCGTTAAGAACACAGGTAAGACTGGTGTTGAGATGGAAGCTCTTATGGGGGCTCAGATTGCGGCACTCACTATATATGATATGTGTAAGGCCTTTGGTCATGAAATGGAAATTAGAAATGGAAGACTTATTGAAAAAAAGGGAGGTAAGAGTGACTATAAAAACTAATAAGCTCTATGGCCTTATCCTAAGTGGCGGAAAGTCTAAAAGAATGGGCACAGATAAGGGAAGCCTTAATTACCATGGTAAATCTCAGGTTGAGCATCTCTTTGAAATGCTAAATGATTTAACAGATGAGACCTTTGTTTCTTGTCGAAAGGAACAGACGGAATTAAAACATATTCAAGGTCTTCCAAAAGTGATTGATGCTTTTGACGATCTAGGTCCTAGCGGTGGAATCTTAAGTGCATTCAATCAGGAGCCTGAAGCATCCTGGTTGGTTCTTGCTTGCGATATGCCTTATTTAAATAGTGAAAGTCTGGTGCATTTGATTGAAAATAGAGACCCACAAAAAGTCGCCACATGTTTTTATAATGGCGAAAAAAAGTGGCCTGAGCCTCTATGCGCAATCTACGAACCGAGTTCTGTTGAACGAATTAACTATTATGTTGGTTTAGGGAAACCATGTCCTAGAAAAGTTTTAATGAACTCAGAAGTAAATATCTTAGAACCTCTAGAGACAAGAGTTTTAGTTAATGCCAATACATTAGCTGATTTAGAGTCATTTAAAAAAGAGAAGGAAAATAATCATGAAGCTTAAGGTAAAATACTTTGCGGCCATGCGTGAAAGAGCTGGAATCAGCGAAGAAGTTGTAGAAACAAGTTGTTCTAACCCCTCTGAACTTTTAGAAGAACTAAATAATAAGTATCAATTCAATCTAAGTAAGGATCATATAAAGGTTGCTATAAATGAAGAGTATGTAAGTTTTCAAAATGAACTAAAAGAAAATGATACTTTAGTTTTTATTCCACCGGTGGCAGGAGGTTAATATGTTTGAGATCTCAAGTAGACCAATAAATCATGACCAGCTAGCGGCGAAGTTAAACGATCCTCGTGCAGGGGCCATGGTTTTTTTTGATGGAAGAGTTAGAAATCATAACGATGGTAGAAATGTAAGTTCTCTTGAGTATCAATGCTATATAGAGATGGCAGTGAAAGAAGGCAGGAAAATTGTTAATGAAGCGATCGAGAGATTTGATATACATGACGCTTTTTGTGTTCATAGAGAAGGTCATCTAAAGATTGAAGAAGTGGCGGTTTGGGTTGGCGTATGTTCTTCTCATAGA
>JAIBDQ010000066.1 GCA_024686135.1 Halobacteriovorax sp.
CAGCCCTGGCTCCAGGTCATAAGGTCTATTGAAGATACGTATTTTAAGCAAGCTGGACTCATTTTACAGACCGTAAGTATCTAGTTTTAAAGCTAGACCACATAAAATACTCAAGCATATCACTCAATGTCCGATAGAGTTTTATGAGACTAAAATCGATACCACAAATTGACCCTTACCAGCTGACTAGGCAAACACTTAAGGTTTTAAAGCTAAAAAGTTCTCTAGGTGGCCAAACTTCTGCACTGGTTGAGAAATCAAATCATATTGCTAGTGCAAGCCAAGGTACTTTGAGCGCAACTGACTTTGCGATAACAACAACTCCGCATATAGCGAAAAAGTTGAACATTATCTAAAGAAGCTGGATACCTTTTGAACCAGTCCAAGTAAGCAGGGCCATAACCGTAAAATGGTTAGAGGACTGCCTTGTATGAAATTGGCCCGCTCCTAATAAAAGCCCCCATTTATCAAATTTCATTCTAGAAATCCCTAGGGTCATTACCGAATTATTTTTCAGTTTATCCATTTGACTATGCTGAATAAGAACACCTAATGAAAAGGTATCGCTTAACTCAAAACCAGATATTCCCGTTATCTGAGTTAACTTATCCCCGCCACTTTGCCCTAATAGGGTTCCCGTTTCTTCCGCAAATACACCTAGGCGATCGTCAACCTCAACATCTTCTTTTTTTCCATCAACAAACAAAAAGAAGTTTTTTAAGGCTAAGCCTAACTTACTACCGATATAATTTCGAGACATTGTTCCATTACAAATTGTAGTGGAACAATTATAACTTCCAAGATCATCGGTACTTCTTTTTATCTTCTTACTGCCTCCATAGAAACCAAAAAAACTAACTGGGAAAAAGTCTAATTGAACACCAGCTCCATTTATCACTCCACTAGTTTGAACATAAGCGGAAGGTCTGACATACCCATACATGGGGCCACTTTCAGATCCCCATAGTTTTTGTCCATAACCTAAGGTCCCTATGAAAGAGAGAGCTACTGGGTAAGAGCGTGTTACGGCTTTGATATTGTAATCAACATTAGCAAAAGCCGAGGCATTGAGTAGGATAAAGACAGATATTAAGTATTTTTTCATAATCTTATTCTAAGACCTTAGGTATAATAGGTGAAGTGAAATTAAAGCAAGTAAATAGCTCTCAACTGAAGTGGGATCCTACAGGTCATCCACTATGGTTTAATGGTCTTGAACAAGACTTGTTTCTCGTAATAGGAAGTGACGAAGTAAGGCATTTTGAAATTAGCTTTAAAGAGCATTTAATTTCTGGTGGTGCTTCAAAGGCCCTTCAATATGGCCATATAAAAAATGATCCTGGTAGAAGCCACGAGTTATCCAGGATCGTTCACTATCAAAAAGAAATTCCAGACAGTATAATTAAAAGTTCTATTGAAGTCGTTGAAGCCTGTTCGGAACTAGAACCTAAAATAAAGTTTGGTGTTATTTCTTATTTGAAAGGCTTTAGCTTTGGCGTAAATCCACTTCGCTTCGACTCGGAACTTAGTAGTTATGTTCCACTGGAGAAAAGAAAACTTTCCACCCCAAAAAGAAAGCCCCATCATTTTAAAAAGATGCTCCCAAAGCACCTTGGGCTTAAAGTTATGTTTAGCCTAATCCTTATTGGAAGCGTTATGGCCTATTTCTCTATGAATTATTCAAAGGGACAAGAGTTTTTGAAAATGGATGAGAGAATGAATCCAGGCTTTATAGATAAATATGTAGCGAAGAATGGAGATTTAACTGTAGTTGACTCTCAAGAAAGATCTATTATGCACAGGACGGCCATGCATATTTCTAGTGTAGGTGATGAGCAGTATAAGGCCTTTATCCATTTAATGATTAAATATGAGATGGACCCAAACCAGTTTGATATCAATGGAAAGACACCCCTATATTACATGATAAGAAACTATCTAAGCCCGCCAAAAAGCCTTTTACATGCTTCTTATTCAAGCACTCAATATAGGGAGGATATGTATCTAGTCATAGGCAAAATGCTAAAGATGGGCCTTAGGTCTAAGATTAAAGAAAAGAGCTCTGATCGCTCTTCTTGGGACTTAGCTCAAGAGGATGGAGAACTCAAAGCATTACTTCAGTCAAGACCCTAAGTGTCTGATAATATTACTATTAATCCTAGTTCATAAAGACTATAAATATTTCACAAAGGTGTAATTTTGATGAAACTAGACGCGCTGCATTATATAGTTTTTCCATGTTAAAAATACTTACGATGACCCTCTTAATGGTCAGTACATATTCAATCGCTTCAGACTTTGGTCCACTTCCATCCCAAAACTTTGATGATAAGGGTAACCTCTCTTGCACCTCAAGAGAGAACTGCGAAGTACCTAGCCAAAGGGCCATTCAAAAGGTTGGTGAGGACTTTCTTAATCATTCGACCTCAAGACTTGAAACGCTTTCAAAAATTGAAGCGGAGATAAGGTCTAGTATAGAGGTTTATCAACTTCATTCAGAAGATGTTTTTTCTAGCACTGGAAACTCTGAATTAAAGTCCTTCTTAGAAAAAGGGAAAGGTCTATACCAAGACCTGTTAAATAGTATGGGTATTGCAACAGCCAGGCTACTTGTAGGAGGCCAGTCCCCTTTTCTTATAGAGCTCAAACAACTAAATCAATCTCTAAAAACGACAGAAGCAGACTTAACCAACTCTAAAGACGATAGTGAATTAGCGCAAATAAGAAAGAGCTCACATGATAGCTATTATTCTCTGAGATCGAAAGGAAACTTCGAGTCTTATAAACTGATTGACCAAGTAAAGACTTTATCAGATTTTTACAAAGAGTCTGGAAACCTTTCACCTTGGCTTAGTAATACAATTACTCCAATAAGACTTAAGTTTTCAAATTGTCCTATTAAAGTCAGAAGAATTATTAAGAAACTTTCCCCTAGTCTTAGGTTTGATAAAAGCTCTAAGCCACTACAGTTTGAGGTTTTTGAAGAATATTCGATGACAAAAAAATTAGTTCAAAATGGTCGACTACTCAAAATAACCTGCACAGAGAAGTCAAAAGGTGCCCTACAGGCTATTTATAGCCCTGATAAAGCTATGATTGAATTACAGTACTCAAAATTGGAATCTGGTAGACCTATTCTTCCAAAGTTCTAATCCTCTGGAAAAAACTCAAAACAGCGCTTAGAATATTATTATGAAGTGCTTCTTTAGTTTTATGCTAATTATTCTTTATATACCTAATGTGTATTCTTTTTCTGCTGAAGATTTCGAGTGGAAAGTGGCATCAAATAGAAAAGGTGTAAAAATTTATCAAGCTGAAAAGCATAAAAGTGGTTTGGTGCCGATTAAAGTTGAAACAATACTTCCCTATCCTCCAAGTAGAGTTCTCGCGGTCATTGCAGATACCGATAGAAAAAAAGAATGGGTTCCTGACTTAAGGTTCGTTAAAGCAATCAATAGTGGCGATGAATTCGATAAAATAGAATACTCTATATATGACTCACCTTGGCCTTTTTCAGATAGAAGTTTTTTAGTTAGGATTCAAAGTAAAGCAAATGAAAAGGACAAATCATTAATAATTAAACTCAATTCAGTTGTTTCAGAAAAAGTGCCTCATAATAAAGAACTCGTAAGAGGTCATACTTATAACGGAGATGTTATTTTAAAAAATGATGGCAATGGCAAAGCCTACTTTCAAGTCATGTTTCTTACAGATTTCAAAGGTAATATTCCTAAGTGGATCGTAAATATGGTTCAAAAGGGATGGCCGAAAAAGATGATAAAAAGGTTGAAGAAACAAATAGAGCGAAAAGATATCGTCGTTCCTAAAAGATACCTCTATTTAGATTGATTCCATTGCTGATCTAAATTTTTCAATGTCTTCTTGATTATTATAAAAATGAATTGAGGCACGAATAGCTCCTCTTCTACCATTAACAAAAACGTTCTTTTCTTCTAAGAATAATAAAGCCTTTTCTAAGTCTCCAGGATAAACCAAAGTACAGATTCCAGATTTATCTTCCTCGCTATTTCTTGGTGAAAGAAGTTCGTAGCCTAGCTCTTTAATAACGGCACTCAGTCTGTCAGAAAGAAAAAGTACTCTTTTTTCAATAATATCTTGGCCAATGGTTGTCTGAATTTCCATTGCCTTCTTGGCCCCTGCTATTAGATTGAATGGGACCGTCCCCAATTGAAATGCGCCCATATCTCCTAAAAACTTTGGTCGTTCGTTTGCCAATCTCCAAGGGTCCTCAACACTGACCCAGCCCGCAACAGGCATTTTATATTTTTTTCTTTCCACAGATGGCATAGCTATTAAACTTAAGCCTAAGTCAGCTCCTAACCATTTATGAAGTGAAGCGGTAAAAGCTGTAAATTTTATTTTAGCTAGGTCCATCTGAAACTGGCCTATTTGTTGTGTTCCATTAATTATAAACGCAGAAGATTTCTCTGATAATTTTTCCCCAAGATATTCTAAGTTTAATTTCTGACCGGTCAGAAACTGAATGCCGCTGCAGATGACTGCCGTTTCTTTGCCATTAGCTCTAGAGATAAGATCATCTTCCCAAATCTTCCCTTCTCGAGGCTCGATTAACTCTACTTCAAAATCATGATGAAACCATGGAATTGTTGAGCTAGGAAACTCTATTGCTGGGGCGATGATCTTTCTAACTCCGGAATCTTTTAACATCATGGCCAAAAAGTTCATATTGAGACTTGTACTGCCAGAAAAAGCGACTTCTTCTTTTTTAAGCCCAACAAACTCACTGGCCACTTCCCTGGCCTCTTCAAGTAGATCAAAGAAGCGAATGTCTCCGATAGCGCCCTTTTTCAAACAAATTTCAGACCACTCTTGAATTGCTTTTTGAGTTTCTAAATGAATCCCACCAATGGCGGCATTCATAAAGTAAGCTCCATTATTTGTTACAAGATATTTATCTCTTAATCCTTCCAAAATAACCTTTATTCTTCTTTTAGTAATTCATCTTCGAAGATTGATTCTTCCTCTTTTTTAAATGCATATGCCGTACGTTTTTCAAACCTAAAGAAAATAGCGGTGTTTACTGAATAACCCCCCTCATATTCTTGATCCTCTCTGGTATCAAAAACAGCGACTGAAAGACCTGGTTTAAACATCCAGCCGTCCTTAGAAAGCTTAATTCCAAACGCCAGCTCTCCGCCCCAAATTCTTTCAGTAGTTCCATCTTCATAAAAATCTTGATGTATATAACCCTTAATGGCAAGAACTGGAGCATTTATGGACTGCCATCCAGCAAGTTCTATTCCACCCTCTAAACTTAGACCCAATTTTGTTTCTGATTCGCCTTCTGAACTAAGGTGGACCTCACTCTCCGCAGTCATATAAAATCTAACCTTCTTTGTTTTAATCAAGTTAAGCTGTTTCCCTACCCCCATAATCATATTGAAATAGTTAATATTAATATCTCGACCTACGGTTGGACGATAAGTACTTCCCGTCCATTCATGAACGACATCTTGTAAGTATGTCATCACCACTGGCTCCCCGCTTTGATTGGTAAACTGAGCCCCAATAATAAGGTAGGCACCACCAAGTTCTTTCTTTAAGATTCTAGATCTCAAAGTAACTTTTGTTTCCTCTAAGACATATTGCTCGTCTTCTACATCAGGGTTTCCAGTTGACCTGGTAAACATCCAATTTTCAAAAGTCGTCTCAATACTTCCCTCATCACCACTAAGAGTGTAGCGCATGAGTAGGCTTGCAGTTCTACCGATATCATCATCTGAGTCCATTACATACTTGTGCAAAAAACCAGTAAAGTCTTCGTCGTTATAATGAATCAACTGAAACTTACCTTTAGTTTTTTTTCCAACAAGAAAGATTCGTCTTGGTCCTTCAAAAGATGTTTCAATTTCTTGAGTAGAAGTATCGAAGTCTCTTCCTATTATGGAAAAGTCCACTTCGTCACTTTGCCCTTGAGCAAATACAGTTAAGGAAAATAATAGACAGGAAGCTAGCCATAGCCCCTTTGTAAGCTCAATAAACCTTTTCATACTCTCTCCATTTCGCCCTGTGCTTATAGCATATGCTGAGGCAGACTAAAGATAAGTGAAAGAATTATAGATGGAAAATTTAAGTGATATTAATAGGATAGCTAAAGACTGCTGCAAGAAGCGCTAAGCTTTCTTCTGGCCTTAGTAAAACGCAAAAGTGATTTACGTCGGTCCCTAGCAAGTTTTTTAAATTTTGATTTCTCAATATAAGAATAACAGCTACTTTTAAAAAACTCAGGTGCTTTGGATTTAAAAAAACATTTTCCCATACCAGTGCATAAATTTTTAATTGAGCTTTCTTTTAAATCATTAGCAATTACTGTCATAATTCCACCGTAAAGATCGACGGCACAGCCACATAATTTTTTCTTTGAAAGCTCAACTCCGCTCGGGGCCTCAAGCCTTTCCATCGTTTTTAATGGAGTATCATTAATCATACTTTTTCTAAGCGACATTTCTAAAAGGAGCTCAACTGTATCAGAGGTCCAATTATTAATAGCCCTTTCAGTTAGCCATTGGCAGGAACTTGTGAACAGAACTAAGATCAGTAGAAAGATTTTCATAAATCTATTTTATAGACCTATAGCAACCAGTGTCAAATATCTAGGCCTATTTGATAACCATTATGCTTTCGAATATTCAGAACTCCATTTTCAAAAATTAGATATTGCCCTTTTATACCGGTCAAGCGCCCCTCTACCACGGGGGTTTTATCAAAACTCAATGAACTAATTTTCTCAGGTACAGAGTCGACGGGATAATTTATCTCTACGATCTCCTCTTCAAGATCTTCAGCTTCAAAGTCATCTAAGATATTACCAAAACTTTCATAGATTTCTTCTTGAACGGAGTGAAGGTCCACCTCGGAGACATCGCCTTTAAGCATCTTTCTCCAATTTGTTTTATCTGCGTAGGACTTACTTAACTCCACTTCCACTAGGCCCGAAGTGTAGCGATCCTTAACTTTTAAAATAGGGAGCGCTTGTACAGCTCCTTGATCCATCCATCTATAGGGTAAATTGGTCTCCCTAGTAATTCCAACCTTTAATCCAGAGGACACAGAGAGATAAATATAATGGGGAATCATACAATGCTTCTCACCCCATTCAGGCTCCCGACAAGTTCCATCCCAATAATGACAAGTCTCAGGCTTTACTAAGCACATATCGCATCTTGCAAGGCTTCTAAAGGCCTTGTAGCTATAGCCCTGACCGTAGGTTTTATTGATCTCTTCACCAGTGGCAATACAATTAATCTTCCCATTAAATTTGAGTGAGATATCTTTACCGACCAAGGGATTCATATGAACAAGCTCATCACCAATTGGTAAATGGTATTGAACCACGTCTTGCAGCTCGGTCTTCATCTTAAGAATATTGCCTTCCATACTAGCTCCAACAGATTTCAAGAACTTGAAGTTTAAATAGACCGACAAGTTCAGTCAAGAGATGCCTAATCGGCATATTTTGATGGTTAGCGTCCACAAGGGGACCTATTCTATAATAGAAGGTGGAAGGAGTAGTTTGTGTCTACCTATGAAGTAAAATTGACCAGAGAATTAAGAAACAAAGATGAAGTCTATTCTCAGCATCAAAAAGACATGCAGGCCAAGCATAAAGAGTCGCTAGAAAGTGTTCGTCAAAGTAAAACAGAGCTTCTTCAAAACAAACAAGAACATTTTGATAAACAAAAAAATAATATTGCTCAAAGTTATGAAAGTAAACTTTCAAACAATAATGAATCTTACTTAAAAAACATTGAAGCTAAGAACAAAAAACAAAGTAAAGAACTGGCAATTAAAAAAAGAGACTTTGAAAGAGAGAGAATTGATCTTAAAAATAAATATAAAGATGAACTCAACTCTGTAACAAAGGCCTTTAGAAAAACGATTGAAAGAAAAGATAAGGAAACACAAGACCTTATTAAAAGACAAAAAAAGGCCATCCAAAAAATAAATAATAAAAATACGGCCAATATTACTGAAATGCAGGAGTATTTTACCGAAAAAATGGATGAAATGACTCAAAAGCATGCGGCTGAAAATAGCGCAATGGCGAGAAGATTCAAAGATTACGGCTAGTCCCCTTTTAAACTTACAAACCCCTTTAGAAATATGAATTCCTTTGCTATAGATTCTCTATGGGAAGAAGAGATACCAGAGACAAACGCTGCGAACGCTGTAGAATAAATCACCAATGGTGTTTCTGCGAAGTCCTGAAACCTGTCCCCTGTAAAACAAAAGTCACCATTCTTATGCATCATAGAGAAAAATGGCTTACTTCAAACACTGCACACTTCGCCAATCTTTGTTTAAAGGATAGCCAAATTATTCAAAGAGGCATGATCGGAGATACGACGGACTTCTCAGGTTTAGTTGACGGTGAAAGAGAAGCCCTATTTCTCTTCCCAGATGAGAGCGCTGTGGAATTAGATGAAAATTTTCCTATGGGAAATTATCATCTCATCGTACCGGATGGAACTTGGAGACAGGCAAAGAAGTTTAAAAGAAGGATCCCTGAATTCAAAGAGATTAGAACAGTTAAAATTCCTGCTGGAAGGCCTAGTCGCTACTTATTGAGAAGACAAGGTAATGAAGAAGGACTATCCACATATGAGGCCATAGCACGGGACCTAGGGTATCTAGAACATGATTCCCAGCTGGAAGCTAAACTAGACGATATATTTAAAGTCATAGTTAAGAGAACCATGATGAGCCGATTTGGACTGCCTAAAGATAGAGAGGACCTATATTCGGAGCTTCTTGAGCAATATCTGATAGATAGCTCCTCTAAAATCAAGGTTCCTAGCACCTTATAAATAATTCAATAGATTTGGGAACTGGCCAAGTTCTTGGTAAGTTAAATTATGGAATTCTTAAAGTTCACCATATTAAATGAAAAAGCAGATCAACAAATTGGTGTTGATGAGCAAGTTATTCTTATCAATAAAAACCATATCGTTAGCATCAAGCCAATTAATATAATGCTTACTGAAGGTGAGGTTCTAAAAGGCTACTGGATAAGAAACTCGAATGGAAAAAAATATAAGGCCACACAAATCCCTTCGGAAATTGAAGCACAATTTGGAACTTTGAATAGCAACCTTCCCTTTGATGAAGACGCTGCTCCTCTAAACTAGTCCCACAAATTAATTTAAATTTATTGAGCAAAAAACTGATAAATATCAGTTTTTTTTACAAGATGATTTATGTCATCATTCTCGTGATTTAGGTAAGATAGGGCTATTAATGACTGCCCCAACAAGAGAATCCATTTCTGAACAAAGTTCGAAGGCCATGCCTATTCGGTCTAGTTATGACTGTACTCATTGCGGCCTGAGCACTAAAAATCCTCTATTCATAAATGATCAATCAACTGAAATAGCTTTTTGCTGCAAAGGCTGCATGACCGTTTATGAGATAATAAAAGACAATAAACTTGGTGAATACTATAAACTAAAAGAGTCTGAACCATTACAAGAGTCAATCCCAGTCTTCCAAAGTAAGGCAAATTACAAGCATTATGATGAAACGAACTTCAAAAATGAATATGTTTCAGTTTCTGAAGATAACCAGAAAATTAAAATTTACCTAGAGGGGATCCACTGCTTGGCCTGCCTTTGGCTTATTGAGAATACTCCCAAGATGCATCCTGGAATTATCTCAGCCAATTTAAATTTTGAAAACTCCTTAGCAGAGTTTACGATGAGGCCAAATACCAAGATTTCTGAAATAGCTCTGCTCTTAAGTAAGCTAGGTTATCAGCCCCATCCAGTAAAAAATGATGATGAACTACAAAGTCTTAAGACAAAAGAAGAAAGAGACTATTTGATCAGATTAGGTATCGCCATGGCCTGCATGGGGAATATCTTACTTTTTTCTATTTCAATCTACGCGGGTCTAGAGGGAAAGCTTAAAGATAGCTTTGAATGGTTAAGTCTCGTCATCGCACTTCCCGTTCTACTCTACAGCGCAACCCCCTTTTATAAGTCAGCCTATAATTCACTCAAGCAGAAGAGATTTAATATAGACCTGCCGGTTAGCCTTGCACTAATATTTGGAGGTCTTGGCGGTGTCGTCTCATTGCTCACAGGTCACGGCGAAACTTACTTTGATTCCCTAACTAGCTTGGTCTTCCTTTTACTTCTAAGTCGATATGCTCTTCTAAAAATTAAGCAGCATGGAGTAAGTAGCTCAAGTCTTGAATACTTCTCTAGTTTTGGATCAGTCAAAGTACAAAGAGAGAATGGAGTAATTGAAACCGTTTTAGCGAAGTATCTAGAGCTTAATGATACGATTCTACTCTCTACTGGAGATATGGTTCCCGCAGATGGAGAAGTTCTTCAAGGAACTGGCGCTGTAAACACGTCACTGCTAACCGGCGAATCAAACCCCATTGCTATCAAAGAAAAATCAGTTTTATTTTCAGGTACCGAAATTATATCTGGTGAGCTTTCAATGGTAGTTCAAAAAGTGGGAAATTCCACAAAGCTTGGTCAGATATTAACTGAGGTTAATAGGACAAAATCTAAATTATCCCCCATCTCCACCTTGTCAGATAAAATTTCAAGATATTTTATTGCCGTGGTTCTCTTTCTTTCACTAGCGCTAATTTCCTATTTTAGTTTTCAAGGAAACTTTACTGAAGGTGCGATGAGGGCCTTAACTCTTCTTATAATCACCTGTCCCTGCGCCCTAGCTTTGGCCACTCCCTTAGCTCTAGCATCTGCCATACATAAACTTTCTTCCGAAGGAATTATTGTAAAATCTGAAGATGTCCTTGAGAAAGTTGCTAAAACAAAAGATATCTATCTTGATAAAACAGGAACGCTGACTAAGGGGATTTTTCAAGTCTCAAACTGGCAATCCACTACCGAAAATAAATATTACGATATTGTTTGGACACTTGAGTCTAAAGCAAAACATCCAATAGCTCAGTCGCTTAAAAATTATATTGAATCAAAAGTTACGCCAGTCGAGCTTAGCGTTGAAAACTGGCTAGAAGTCCCTGGAATTGGCGTCGAAGCTATTATTGATAGCATAAAGTATCGCATCGGAAAGTTTAGTAGCCCAGATCCTCTTTCCACAACTATAGCTCTTTATGAGGATGACGAACCAGTGCTTAAGGTTCAGCTAAGAGATAATTTGAGACATGATTCAATTGAGTCTATTAAAACCATTGTAGAAGCCGGATTTCGCCCTCACCTGATTTCTGGTGATAGTGAAAAAAACGTTCACAATATCGCTAAAGTTTTAGGGATACCTCTTAAACATGCCTTCTTTAGAGTAACACCTAAAGACAAAGTTGAAATAGTTAAGAAGACAGATTTATCGATAATGGTTGGAGATGGTGCCAACGACGCTATGGCACTAAAAGAAGCAGAAGTGGGTATAGCAGTGAAAGGCTCTCTAGATATAAGTTTAAAAGCTGCAGATATCTATCTCTCTAATATGGGCGTCTCACCAATATTAGAAATCATTAAGATATCAAGAGAATGTATTCAGGTCATAAAAAGGAATATGATATTTTCTATTCTTTATAACTTGGTTGGAGCAACTCTTGCTATAAATGGTTATCTTAACCCCCTTTGGGCGGCGGTCCTCATGCCTCTTAGCTCTTTTACTGTTTTATTATCAACTTACTTTTGGATTAGGAGAAAGAACTAATGGAAGCACTATTAATACTCCTCCCAATTTCATTATTACTTGGTGGCACCTTTCTTTTTTTATTCATCATGAATGTAAAAAATGGTGACTTTGATGACTTATCAACTCCAGCAAAAAGAATGTTATTCGAAGATGAAAATATAAATACTAATTTAAATAAGAAACAAGGATTAGAAAAATGAGTACAGAGTTAGAAAAAGGACCTCTGGAAGAGTTTTCTTACAATGACAAGATTGTAAGACAATTTCTTTACGCAACCCTACTTTGGGGTGCAGTAGGAATACTATTAGGGGTCATAATTGCTTTTCAACTTGCTAGTTGGAAGTTTAATTTTGGTTTAGAATGGTTTACTTTTGGTAGACTTAGACCCTTACACACAAATGCCGCTATTTTTGCTTTTTGTGGGAATGCCATCTTTGCAGGTGTCTATTACTCGACCCAAAGGCTATGTAAGGCAAGAATCTTTTGCGACACACTTTCAAAAATTCATTTCTGGGGATGGCAACTTATCATTGTCGCCGCCGCTATTTCACTTCCCATGGGTTATTCACATGGAAAAGAATATGCCGAGCTTGAGTGGCCAATTGACTTGGCCATAACTGTCGTTTGGGTAATTTTCGCAGTAAACTTCTTTGGTACACTTTGGAGAAGAAGAGAAAGACATCTTTATGTTGCTCTTTGGTTTTATATTGCCACGATTGTAACTGTCGCAATACTTCATATAGTTAACTCAATTGAGTTACCTGTAACCCTAATGAAGTCTTATCCGGTTTGGGCCGGTGCTCAAGATGCACTTATTCAGTGGTGGTATGGACATAACGCCGTTGCCTTTTTCTTAACCACACCATTTCTTGGATTAATGTATTATTTTATTCCTAAGGCCATCAATAGACCGGTATATAGTTACCGTTTATCGATCATTCATTTTTGGTCACTGGTTTTTATCTATATTTGGGCCGGTCCCCATCACCTTCTTTATACTTCACTCCCAGAATGGGCACAAACATTAGGTATGAGTTTTTCTATAATGCTTTGGGCACCAAGTTGGGGTGGTATGATCAATGGTCTTATGACCTTAAAAGGAGCCTGGGATAGAGTTCGTAAAGAACCACTACTAAAGTTTCTTGCGACCTCGGTAACTTTCTACGGGATGTCTACGTTTGAAGGCCCCATGATGTCGATAAAGTCAGTTAATGCTTTAGCTCACTATACTGACTGGGTTGTTGGGCATGTACATTCAGGAACCATTGGCTGGAACATCATGCTCGTTTCAGGGATTCTTTATTATATTATTCCTAAAATGTTTAAGACTGAACTCTTTAGTCAAAAACTTGCTAACTTTCATTTTTGGACAACAACTGTAGGTCTAGTGCTCTACATCCTATCAATGTGGACCGCTGGTATTACCCAAGGTCTGATGTGGCGAGGAATTAACTCTGAAACAGGTCAACTTCTTTATCCAAATTTTGTCGAAACAGTGACTAAAATTGTTCCTATGTACTGGGTACGTGCATTTGGTGGAGTTCTCATTCTAGTTGGTTTCCTCACAATGATTTATAACTTTATTAAAACAATAAAGGCCGCAGACAAGCCTGATGATAATGAAGTCTTTCAAGCACATGCTTTTAGAGGAGCAGATTCTTCTAAAGGTCATAGAAAACTAGAAGGATTAACTGCTCTATTTACCGTTTTAACGGTTCTTGCCATTCTCGTAGGGTCGGCCATTGAAATCATGCCTTCAATTCTAGCGAGTAAATGGATTGAGAAGGATCCGAGAGTTAAGCCTTATACTTCTTTAGAGATTGCAGGACGAGATATTTATATCAGAGAAGGTTGTTATGTTTGTCATTCTCAAATGATTAGAACAATGGCCCATGAAGAAATCCGTTACGGAAAACCTTCCCAGGCGGCAGAGTTTATTTACGATAGACCATTTCAATGGGGTTCAAGAAGAATAGGTCCCGATCTTCAAAGAATCGGTGGCAAATATACAGATATTTGGCATTACAGACATATGTATGATCCTAGAGAAGTTACCGCAGGTTCAATTATGCCAATCTACCCTTGGCTCTTTAAGAAAAAGACAGACCTAGGGGTTTTAACTAAAAAGCTTTCTGCAATGAAGGCCCTAGGTGTCCCCTATTCTGATGAAGAAATAAAAAATGCTAAGGCAGACGCTCTTAAGCAAGCCGACTCAATTATGGCATCTCTAGAAAAAGAAAATGTACCTTCCAGCATGAAGAATAAACAGATCATTGCTTTGATCGCTTACCTTCAAAGACTCGGTACAGATATTATGGAAGAGGAGGAGTAGATGAAACAAGTAGTATTAGCTGGTTTTAATTGGACCTACTTAACCAATTTCGCACTAATAATATTTATGATTCTTTTCATTTCAATCCTAATTTGGATTTTTAGAAAAGAAAGTAACGATGTTTATAAAGAGGCAGCAAATATGCCTCTAGCAGAAGAAGGTGAAAGTCATGAATCAAAATGATCATTTAACTGAAGAAGATAAAAAAGTTTTACTAGACCATGATTACGATGGGATTCAAGAATTTGATTACCCACTACCTAGTTGGTGGACGGCATCTTTTGTTTTATGTTGCTTATTCGCTATCCCCTATATGATTTACTATATGGGAATGGGAGGTCTATCTATTGCTCAGGGACAACAAATGGATATGGTGGAACTGAATAAGGTAAGAACTGCTTATGCAGTAAAGATGGCAAAATTTGACGACGCCGCTTACTCAGCCTTCAACAACGATGAAGGAGCAAAACTTGGGGCGGTTGTTTATGAAGACAACTGTCTTTCTTGTCATGAGGAAAAAGGAAAAGGTGATATTGGACCGAATCTAACTGACGCTTACTGGATCCACGCAAAAGGCACCAAAGAGACGATCTATGAAGTTGTGCTTAATGGACGGGAAGACAAAGGTATGCCTACTTGGAAAGAAGATTTAACTAAGGATGAGATTCTTCAGGTCGTTAAATACCTTATGGTTATTAAAGATACGAATATTGCTGATGGAAAAGAGCCTCAAGGTGAGTTAATTAAATAAGGTTACTACCCAAATGGATGAAGAGAAAACAACGGTTCATGCGGAGAGATTGGCCACTACTGATGTAGATGGCCACCGTATTTATGTTCACCCTGAGGACGTTAGGGGCAAATGGAGAGACCGACGAACTTTAGTCTATTGGACCTTAGTTATAATCTATTTCACTCTTCCTTGGATTCATTA
>JAIBDQ010000043.1 GCA_024686135.1 Halobacteriovorax sp.
AAACAGTAACTCGAGAACTTGATTACATAAGTAAAAATATAAATCATCCAAACTTCATTATTCACGATACTTTTTACCAATCATCCGAATCCAATTACAACGTTGGACCTCACCGTGCGGTAAAAGATTTTCTCGAAAAGAATCCTGATCAGTACACAAAGATAGAATGCAAACTAGGACTTCCTGGAATGACTTTTCTATTTAAGAAGTAAGATGTATTAGGTACCTATTTGCTGAAGAGATTGATGGCGAAGTTGCCGGTTTCGGCTTTGTTAATAGAAAGGCCGAATTGCTCTTCTTCAGGGAAACTTTTGAAATAGAAATCTTTCCAGACTCCGTCTTTATAATAGAAACTCTCCCCTGGATTTGCTTTTGAACCAACGATGATGGGAGAGCCAAACTTAGGAAGAGCTGATTTTCCAAGAAGTGGTTTATAGGCCTTCTCCCCGTCATGGGCATAGAGACCAGATTTTGTTTCAAGTTCTACTCGGTAAGTTTGATTTTTAAAAGATTCCTCTTCGCAGCGAAGTTTTAAAAGGTAGAAGCCCGGATTTGTTTTGATTTCTTTTTTCGAGTGGCAAAGCATATTACCTTTTAAGTCCGTTACAAAAACAATGGGCTGATCGTTCGGAACTGTCGTATAAATTCCCACATGAGTTGGGATTTCATTTTCCAGTTTGTAAAGATTAGAAACTTTTTTGGCCCTAAATTCGTACTGCCATCCATGAAGAGCATGACTATGAATCTTTTTAAATTTTCTTTTAGAGGTTCCACGAAAACTGATGCCACCGAATTCTTTATTCTGACCAGTATGAATATCCGCATAGGGAGTAAGAAAATAACCAATATGACCAGAAACTTCACTTAAATGATCGCTATCTTGAACAATCCAAACTCCCGGCTCAAAAGGGATGACGGCCCTTTCATCATCCCAGCCAATAAGATTTATGGCGTGAGTAGATTCTTTTGGTCCGTGATAAAAATGAACTTCTTCACCTGAAAGGGTGTACTCATGAGGTTCATTTTGCATAAACTGAGAAGAGCCAACACTTCCATATTTTATAATACTATCTTTTATTCTTTGAATATTTTCTTCAAAGCTTCCATAAGTAAGCCACTCAATCGAAGAAGGTAGGTAGTAGTTATAATTATTTTCTTTTAGTACTCCTTCAGTAGGAGTGTTCCCGAAACGAGAGTGATCGTTATGAGAATAACCAAAACCAGGAGTTTTAAACTCCTCAACTGCTCCACCAATATTGGAAAGATAAGCTGCTGCAACTTTATAATCTCCACCGGAGTGAACGATCAATCCTTTTTCTGGTGTGTCCGTGTTTGAGCCAAGATATCCTTCACCTTGTCCTGAGTAAGATTCGTGGCGAAGATGATCACGGTGACCGTTTCGATTAAAGCCGCTGTACTTATCCATATGGTATTCAGAAAAATCTGGTTCAAATTTATAATTCCAATTTCTTTCCCTAAGGAGATTACTTTCTATTGAAGCTAAAGTTGCAAAGGCCCAACAGGTTCCCCATGACTGCTTCTTAGGTTTCGTAACACTACTTTCCACTCTTAAATCAAAGCGAGTTTGGGCCATGGCCATTTTTGAAATGAGAAGAAGGATTAAAAAGCTACGCATAAAAAGAATTATAGCACGCTGATTACGGCGGATTTTTGACATATTTTGAGTATCTCAGAATCTAGGCCTGCCCCCACCTCCGACGGACTTGCTCCTGATAGAAAAAAAAAGAATCACCCACGAGGTCTTGAGACTCCCACCCAGTAGGGGCCTTGGCCTGCGTCTAAAATTTATTTTTCTGAAAACAAAATCGCTCAAACTTAAACTGATTGACTTACGCACGACTTACGCAAATAATAGAATTAACAAATAAGCTGATTTCGAAACCGAGTCGGCCTTATCCCACACCACTTGTAGAAAGCTCATGGAGGTGACTATGCACACAGGTTTAACATTTAAATCAGAGTATCGGGAGATAAGAGGACCGCCAAGCAGCGGTACTCTTGTTTCTGGGATAACAACAAATCTACTTACCTAATAAAATAGATCCCAATAACGCAGCTCCAGCACCAAAGATCACCGCATTTGTCACATTATCACTCACACCACTTATCGTAGCCTTTTCGGTCTGTCCTTTTTCTCTCATCTCTGATTGGTAGTTGTTGGAGCTACTTATATTTATATCTCTCGGAGAGAGAGAGCCCATGGAAATCGTATTAGCATGAGAGACTTTTAAAATCTGAACAGTTTTTGGATTCTCGCCTACCCATATATTTTTCTGATCGGGAGTAGCGTATATAAGAAACTGCTGACCATTATTTGCTTTAACCTTCGCTTCTATTTTCTTATCAGTAATAACCACTGGGAAGGCATAACCCTTTCCTTTATCAGAGGTTAAAGTGAAGAAGTACTCGAACTTCCCTACAGGGTTTCTTTTATCGTCCTTCTTTATATAGAGAAATTTACCAAGAAGTTTTCGCCTTCCTGGGACCTTCTTGGACTCTAGTATTTGGCTCACTGAGGGCTCTGAAAAGGCCTGTGTGCTAAGAATTAGGGATAGGGCAAGAATTAGTGCTTTCATTATATTTCTCCGATTTAGCGCTCAAAATATCGTATAAACTTTAAACAGTCATACATTTTTACAATGTTCCTTGTCAGGAATAGCTCTCTAACTACCCGTTTTCGTGAGTACTCCTTTGGCACGCCCCTTGCTTTTATATAGGGAAAGTTCCCCATTTTTTAAGGGGCCTTAAAACTTAAGAATAGGACTTATTATGAAAAAGACAACTCTGATTTTAGGATTACTTTTTTCAGCTTCTAGTTTTGCCAGCATTGAGTGTCACACTCCTAGAATGAACAAAACTTTTAAGATTGAAGATAGCAGAGTGACATTTTTTAATGATCAACCACTAGAAGGTGGTCGTGAAGTTGCTTCTGTTGGAACAAGAACTAAAAGAACTGCTACTGGTTTTACAAAGGTTCTTAGTTTTGAAGGACGTAAGCATACTATCCATATTGATAATGCTAAATCTTTCTCAGATGTTAATGACTATATGGTTGTGAGAAATAACCGTGGTCACGAAATGACTTATCCCCTGACTTGCAAGTAATTGCCGGTCATTAAACGATATTAGAGAAAAGACGGGTTTCGTAGAGGGGGCCCGTCTGAGTAGCTACCTTAACGCGGCTACCGTAGCGCGACTACCGTCCAAATTTAAAATCACGAACATCATCAATTTTAGAATCTCGCTCATGAATCTTAAAATTCTCACAACCCTTAATAATGGGAAGTACACTTTCCTTCGTGACCTTAACCGCCTCGCCAATAGCAAACCAATTACTCTTTTTAGTTTTCTCTTTTGAGTTAAATAGAGCTATCTCGAAATGATATTCACCGTTTAATTCTTTACCGCCATTAACTGGGAATGGTGAATAGGTATAAGGCGTAAGCTTTCTATTATAGTAAGAAGGCGTTCTTCTATTTCCTCTTATGGACTTAGATCTCGATTCGACTTTCTTGATTTCAACATCTTCTACAATTCTTCGATGATCAAAGGCAGGACAATTAAATCTTTCAAACCTTGTCGAAATAGCAGCGGCGGAATAATAAAGATTAACAAAGCCCGCAGGGATTTGCTTGATTCTAAGGTCAGTCTTGCCTCTTCCTGGAACAATCAAGGGAACATAGAAGCTATCCAATACTTCGTTAGTGATAAGGGTTTTCCTTTTAACCCGAATAAGCCAGCTATCAATTTCCATTGAGTTAACTAAGTCTTTTAAATGTTCTTTTTCAAGCAGTGGAAAATTAACCTTAACTCTTACACCTTTTGAGACTTCTTGGCGCCTTAAGGGTCCCACTCTCCAATTAGCAATATCGACTGAGGTTACTCCAGCCTGAACCGGCACAATGGTAACTTTATAATCTTTTCTTTGATACTCCGCGTACTCTTTGCAGCTCGATATTAAGAAAATGAGTAAGATAAATATTTTTTTCATTATTCCACCAATAGGAAGCTACCCGCTTCCTGCCCTTGGACTAATATTTTCTTTTTAGCTTTTAAGTTTTGAACTGCTGCTTGATAGGGCTTTAGTACTTCACCATCAATTGAAAGACTTCCTTCAAGATTTAAAATCCCCACCGCTCTATTTAAACCAAGAGTTTCGATCTCGATCTCTTCCCCAGACTTAAAACTAACTTGCTTTAAGTTAAACTGAGGGTGGCTAACGATCTGGGTACATCCAATTTTAAAAATATCATTTTTTATTTTAAAAATTTCAGAATTGTTCCACTCGTCTCCAAATTTTATAACCTGCATCGCCTTATCGATATGTAATTCCCTTGAATTTCCAGAGGAGTCGACTCGGTTCCAATCCCAAACTCTATAGGTAATACCACTCGATTGCTGAACCTCAGCTAAAAAAACATCGGAAGCTATGGCGTGTATAGTACCTGCCGGAACAAAGAAAAAGTCACCTCTCTTTACAGGGTAAAAGGTAAGGAACTTATTCATTTCCTCGCCATTTCTAATGGCCTTTTCAAACTCTTCAGATGTCACCCCAGGTTTCATACCAAGATAAATTCCTGCACCTTCTTTAGCACCTAAGATGATCCAGCACTCTGTTTTACCTAATGAGTTTTCGTGGCTTTTAGCAAACTCATCCCCGGGGTGAACCTGCACGGAAAGATTATCACTAGTGTCGATAAGCTTAACGAGGTAAGGCATTTCTTCTGGTGTTATAAATTCACTTAAAAACTTATTTTGATATAGGCTTGGTCCATCACCATGGATACTGATCTCCCAAGTTTCGCCTAGGGGCTCTCTGCCATCCTGAGACTTAGGCAGTCCTTTTAATGCAGCCATCTTTGTTCCACCCCAAACTTTGTGGACCATGGCCGGCTCTAGTCTTTTAAATTGATCACCTAAATCCAAAGGGATGCCTCCTCATATGGCCACACAATCAGTCAGTTAAGTAACAAGACCATTATAACCCATAAGCCATAAATATAAGCTAAATACCTGAATATATATGAATTTTTCTAAATTTAAAGATTGAGTCTTTTACTCTGGTATAATAAAGCTATGAAACTGCAAAAGGTGGCGGTGCTACCCATACCAGATTTAGTTTTCTTCCCGGGAACCTCTCTTCCGCTATATGTGGTTGAGCCTGTTTTTATTCGTATGATTCGAGAATGCGTCGATCAAAATATGTTGGTTGGCATCTCAATGGCAGAACCTCTTGTTTATATTTATGGTCATAGAAGACCCTCTCCCAAAAATATCTGCGGTATCGGAAAGCCAATAATTCTGGAAGAGCTTTATGATGGAACTTTAAAGGTTTTAATCAAAGGTTTTGGCCGCGTAAAACTAGAACAAGTTCAGCAAAACCTCCCCTACCTTATTTATGAATGTGAAGAATATGGAGATCTACCGGAGCCAAATGGTTTTATCTCTGATGACAAAATAGAAAGACTCAAGGGACTCTTAGATGCTTGGATTCTCGAGACGATCACAGACTCCGTTGAGCGAGAACACTTTCAAGAAAATATTTCATCCATGAAGCAGGTCGTAGACTATATTTCAATGTTCCTTATTCAAGATCATGAAATGAGACAGCTACTTCTTGAAAATACTTCCATGAATGAAAGAATACAAATGCTGGACACACTCTTAAAGGGACCTACTCCATACTTAGAGGATACTACCGCTGTTCAGGCCATAAAAAGTTATGAAATCCTGGAGAAGACAGCCAAGGTTGGTCACTAGTTTCGTTTTAAAACTTCAAAAGATGAAAATTGATATAGCGATGAGTATTTTGCTGGTACTTCTATAGGTTTTTTACTGTCTAAGTTAATGAGAATAACCTTTTCGCCTTCTACAGAAGTAGAATATTTTTTGCAGATATCCACATTATAATATTGTATAGAATAGTTCTTAAGAAAGTTTTCAATGCCTCCCCTCTCATGAACACAAGTGAACCCTGACTTTATATCAACATGCTTATTTAAGGTTCTAAGGAAGGTCTTTGTGTCAGCATACCCTCCACTTATAACCTCACGTTTATAAAGCTTGTGACCTCCGCTTAAAATAAAGAAGAGCAAAAGGATCAGTATAAAGGACTTATAGTTTTTAACGTCCTCTAATCCAAAAAGAGATAAGAGGAAGATGGAGGGAAATAGCAGGTAAAAATGCCTATGCGTAAACAATGGGGTTACCAATAGTGAGCCTAGACAAATACCAATAAAAAATAAGACGATTACTGAGAGATTGAACACTAAGAAGCGATCTCTAGTTTCAACTTTATTCTGAAGTTTCCTTTTAAGAGAAAAGCCAATTCCAACAAGAGGAAGAATAAAGAAAATTAGATAGAGACGGTTATTAAAAATAAATTCAGGTAAACGAGCCAAGCTCATAGGTTCTATCCAAGAGACTGACTGAGAAAGAAATCCTTTTTGCTTAATAAACTGAGCTAAGTAAATGATTAAGAAAATTTGGTAAGGTATTAAATCAAATTTGGGACCAATTTTTCTCTTTGCCATGAGAAGGCTCATCACAATGGCGATTAAATAAATAGCTCCCACATGGTGGGTAAAGAGAATACCGATAAGGCTAATCAAAAAGAAATGTAAGTCTCTTTTCGATAGGTTGCTTTGGAAATAGGTTTTATACAAAAAATAGAGATTTATCGAGATGAGCAAAATTAAAAGCCCGTAGGGTCTGGCGTAGGTACTATAGAAAACTACTTGCGGATAAAGAAAAAGAAGGACCGCCTGAAAAAAAAGATGCTCTTCTTTAAAAACTCTTCGGCTTAAAAAGAATAAGACTGCGATGGTACCAGTTCCAAAGAGTAGAGAAGGCATTCTTATCCAATAGTCATTGCTTGGAAAAACAAAGCTCCAGAGTTTAAGAACCAGATAATATAAGAACTGTTGGCAATGCTTAAGGCCCTCAGAAAAAAGCTCCCCGAAACTTCCCGTTGCAAGATTCCAAGAAAGAATCTCATCCGGATCTAAACTTGCGGTTAGAAGAACATCTCTCTGGATGAAAAAAAAGCCTAAGCAAACAAGTGCTAAGAAAGCTTCAAAGCGATACTTTTGAATCATGTTATTAATTTAACGAATAATATGGATTAAAGCTAATAAAGTCCAAAGCCGAGATTAATCAAAGTTAATCCAATCGTTGAAACAATAGGAACAGTCAGATTATCATCTACGAAGATTGAAAGAAGCTCGCTGATCGAGCCAATTAAACCGGCCAGTACAGCAAAACCTAAAAGTGAATAAGTTACTGGAACGTAATTTAAGGTATAAAAAAGCGCCAGCATATAACAAGTAACAAAACCTGCAGCTGCTCCTTGAAGTGACTTTTTTCCACCTAAAATCTTATCTTTTCCGTATAGAATTCCTACGGCCGATGAAATTGGGTCAGAAAAAATAAGAAATAGAATTCCTAAAATGGCTAACCTCTCTTCAAAGAAGTAGAGACTGATTGAAACACCTAGTGCGTAAAAAGGTAGCCCCGACATGGAATCTTTCTCACTATCTCGCATAAAGGGACCCATTAGCTTTATAGCAATCTTGTTTATAGCCTCGTTATTTAACCTTAAGGCCTCAAAGGCAAAGCCAAGAAATGCGATAGAAAATAGGATTAGGGCCATTGTTTGAGCATCAAGCCCTGAAACAGAGTAAATCAGTAGACCGGTAAGACCAGTTCCCATATGCCAAAACTTTCTTAAAAGATGCAGGTCATTTCTGGCCCTTAGGCTTTTTCCTTTAACTTCCGTTGTGCTTAACGTCGATTGCATATTTGCTGGTTCCTATTCTTGAGTCTAATCGTTGGTCACTATACCCCATGTTCAGAGACTTTTCTAGCGCGACGCGTAATAATTATAGAGCCTTAACCCCCTTTTTTTCTTAGGATTTGCCCCTATAATAAAGAGACGTGGGCATGTACCATAAATAATTCTTAAAACCTTCAAGGATGAAGTTTGGATATAAATAACGGCCAGCAGGCCTCCGATCTTTCAGCATCAGTTGGACCACAGGGTAATGTAAAAGTGTGGGCCATTGGTGGTGGTAAAGGCGGGGTTGGAAAAAGTCTCGTTACAGCGAACGTTTCAATTTGCCTTGCACTCATGGGTTACAAAGTTGTAACCATTGACTTGGATTTAGGTGGAGCTAACTTACATACTTGCTTAGGTGTTCCTATTCCTGAAAAAACTTTAAGTGATTACTTATCTAAGAAAGCTAAGAGCTTAAAAGAATTATTAACTCCTACTCCAATAAATAATCTTTCAATTATAAGTGGCGCTCAAGATGATGTTGGCATTGCAAACCTTAAGCATATGCAAAAAACAAAAATCTTAGGCAAGCTATCTGAGTTAGATGCTGACTTTGTGTTACTCGATTTAGGTGCTGGAACAACTTTTAATACTCTTGATTTTTTCATTAGTGCCGACCAGGGAATCTTAACAGCCCTTCCGGAACCAACTTCCATCGAGAATACCTATCGATTTATTAAATCGGTTTATCATAGAAAGTTAAAAATGGCCGAAGACCTGCTAGAGATTGGTCCACTAATTGACCAGGCCATGAACGCCAAAATGAATCAAAACGCTACCCCTGCTGATCTAATTAATAGAGTGATTGAAATTAATCCGCAGATGGGTCACAAATTAAAAAATGAAATTTCTAGATTTCAACCTAAGCTAATAATCAACCAAGTAAGAACTCAAGCAGATATTGATATTGGATTTTCTATGAAAATTATCTGCCGAAAATACTTTGGGATAAACTTAGATTATATTGGTTACTTAGAATATGATGCAACGGTTTGGCAGAGTGTAAAAAAGAGAAGGCCTCTTCTAATGGAATTTCCAAACTCTGGCCTTGTTGCAAACTTTGATCGAATCGTACACCGACTACTAAACAATTAGGCGCAATGGAATTTAAAGACAAAAACTATTATGAAATCCTAGAAATATCTTCGAGCGCTACGCCCGAAGATGTTCACCAAGGTTATCTTCGCGCCAAGAATGCCTACTCTCAGGACTCCCTGGCCCTCTATAGTCTTATGAGCCAAGAAGAATGTGAAAACATTCTCAATTTAATTGATGAAGCTTATACCATCATTTCTGACCCTCACAAGAGAAGACAATATGATGAGGCGAGAGGAATTAATCAAGGTCTATCAGATTCATTCAGGCAACAAAGTCGTCTTGCTTCTGTTGGATTTACTAAAGAGGTGTCTGAGCACAAGATTGGTCAAGTTTCTGAAACAGCAAAGCCAGGTTCAATGACCAAAATTGTTGCTAAGAAAAAGTTTCAACTCGAATACCAAGTAAATGAAGAGTTTGAAAAAGAAATTGAACAGGCCACAGACTTTACTGGTGAGTTTCTAAGAAGAGTAAGAGAATATAAAGGCGTTGATATAAACCGCATGAGTGAAATGACCAAAGTCTCTAAAACTTATATAAAAAATATCGAAGACGAAGATACCTCAAGACTTCCAGCACCAGTTTACGTTCGAGGCTTTGTCTATCAGTATGCAAAATGTCTTAAATTAAATCCAGATCTCGTAGCCACCAGCTACACCTATCGCTTAAAAAACAAAAAAGAAGAAGAATGAGCCAAAGTGAAATCATCGAGGATCTTAGAAGTTTGGTCGTTACCGATGAAGACGTGGCTGAGTTCAAAAGATTTGATCAGTTCTTAACAAATAAGTTAGAGGACCTTAGTCGAAACTTTATTAAGTATCTTTTTGAAGATGGACAAATTTCTACCGATTCAAAAGTAAAGCTTAAGCTTAATAAAATGCCTCCTTCAGGAACTGAGATTACTATTCAAGTTCCCCCTCCTCCGCCAATGAATGCGGAACCTGAAAACTTAGAACTTCCTATTTTATTTGAGGACGAGGATCTCGTTATAGTAAACAAACCTGCGGGCATGGTAACTCACCCCGCTCCAGGTAACTATACGGGAACCTTAGTCAACGCCATTTTATATCATTGCCCCGACTTAAGAGGTGTCGGCGATGCTAAAAGACCTGGCATAGTTCATAGGCTCGACAAAGGAACCAGTGGAATAATGGTCGTAGCGAAATCTCAAAAATGTCATGAAGGTCTTGTTCAATTATTTTCTAAACATGATATTGATCGAGTTTATCAGGCCCTCTGTATTGGAACCGGATATACCGTCGCCGGGAAACTTGAAGGCTCAATTGGACGTCATCCAAACAACAGATTAAAAATGGCCGTAAATGTAAAAAACGGAAGAGATGCCATCACTCATTATAAAGTATTAAAAGAGTATATTGGTTGTACTCATATGCAGTGTAAGCTTGAAACCGGAAGAACTCATCAAATTCGAGTTCATATGGCGAGCCTCCTTAGAGCCTTTCTTCTTTGCGACGGAACTTATGGAAACCCTGGCCAACAAAAAGATCGATTACCTAAAGAGTTAGCTGATTTTTTAGCCGACTATCCTTTTCCACTACTGCACGCAAGAAGGCTTGCCTTTGTTCATCCAATCACGAAAAAGTTTATAGAGTTTGAAGAAGAACCACCCGAAGTGTTTTCAAAGGCAATCGAAATTTTGGAGAAGGTTTGTGAGTAAACTTGTATTTACTGAAAATTTCTTAGGATATAAGTTTGAGATATTTGATGATCGACCTAACTTTGATGTCATCCATGCCGTCCAGGTCCATGGCCCCCTTGTGTTAGATGCAGAAGAGATAGAAGAAAACAAAACTGAAGCCGATGGAATAATCTCCACAAATCTCAACACTCCTATCGCCGTTAAGACAGCAGACTGTCTTCCTATTGTCGTTATCGGGGAAAATGGGGTAGCGAACTTACATGCTGGCTGGAGAGGTGTTCATCTAAAGATTTCTCAGAGCGTGGAGCTTAAAAAGATTAAGCCCAAGTTTTTTTATATTGGACCCCATATTCAAGTCTTAGATTTTGAAGTTCAAAAGGACTTTAAAAATAATTTTCCAGGTTCCTCACATTTTAAAGAAACGAATGGAAAGCTTACATTTAATTTAGCAGGCGAAGTAACTGACCAAATCAAGCAAAGCTGGCCCGAAGCACAAATTCAAATAAGTTCCCTTTCAACCTATGGTAACCCAATATTCAATTCCTATAGAGAGAATGGTACTAAACAAAGAAACTGGAACGTCTTATCAATTGAAGACTAATTAGTTATAATTTATCGAATCTTACTTGGAGTAATAATGTCTGAAAATAAAACACTAAATAATGCATCGATTAATTGGCATATCCTAAATTGGGTCGCCATAATTGGGATGATTTCAACTTCGATTTATTTAACTAGCCATTATTTTGATGTGCATTTTCCTACAGGTCTGGTTGGTGGAACTCTCTGTGATATCAATTCTTTCTTTACCTGCAGCACGGCCACGAACTCTCCCCTCTCAAATATTGCGGGTGTTCCCATCTCTTTGTTTGGATTGCTAGTTGGTATCTTTTTAGCTTTTGGATATTTATTTAAAAGTGATGAAGCAGAAGGAACTAATCACTTTGTTCTTCTTATCAATATGGTTGGTTGTCTCGTTCTCTTTGCTTACTCATTAATTGGCTTAGGAACACTTTGCCCTTTTTGTACTCTTTATTATATTTTCTCTGGCCTTGCTCTTTTTGTATTTTACAAGCATTCGTCTCTAAGAACTCCTTCAGTTAAAATCATTAGTGGTTATTTAGTCATTTCACTTATTGTCGGAGGAATAACTTGGAATAATATTAATGAAAAGAATTCAAAGAAAAGTCAGTTAGCTAAAAGTCTAATCGATCAGTTTTATAAATTACCAAACCTTGGTAAGCCAAAAACGGATTCCCCTTTCTTAGTCGCCAAAGCAACTGAAAAATTTTCGGATGCTCCTATTAGAATTACTAAGTTTAGTGACTTTGAATGCCCAGCCTGTGGCATGCTATCAAAGCATTTACTTGAGGTAGCTAAAAAATATAGAGGGAAGGTATCAATTCAGTACAAGTTCTATCCACTCGATACTGCCTGTAACGGAGCTTTAAAAAGACAAATTCACCCCTACGCATGTATGGCAACTTACATAGCTTATTGTGCCCCTGAGAAGTTTGAAACTCTTCATCATGAAATCTTTGAGCAAGTCTCAGCGGCGGAAGGTCTTTCAAATAAATGGCTCGACGACAAAGCGAAGTCTCTTGGAGTTACCGAATGCTATAAAGCCAAAGAAACAAAAGAAGCCGTGGTTGAAATCATTAACGAGGCCAAGCCTTTCAATATTGTCTCAACTCCATCTATGCTTATCAACGGTGTAAAGATTGAAGGTGTGCTTCCTCTAAAACAAATTTATATTATTTTAGATGAGATCCTTCGTCGTGCTAAATAATGAGCGCAGATAATAGAAAGAAGCGAGAAACTCCTCGCTTCAACTCCCCTCTTATTGAAACTCATTGTCATCTTGATTATTTAAAGGCTTTTGAACTTAAAGAAATTATCAATAAGGCCCACGAAGTTGGAATTGAAAAAATAGTAACCATTTCAGTGGAGCCAGATAACTTAGATCGTGCCCTTGAAATAGCAAATCAATTTGAAAATATTTATTGTACTCAAGGTGTTCATCCCCATGATGCAAGATTATGGACTGATGAAGTCGATGCAAAAATATTAAGGCAAGCCAAAGAAAAAAAGAATGTTGCTATTGGCGAGATTGGTCTGGATTATCACTACGACAATTCCCCAAGAGAAAAACAAAGAGAAGTTTTTGATCGTCAGCTAGCGATGGCCTCTGAACTAGATCTACCTGTGGTCATTCACTCTCGAGACGCGGAAGAGGACACAAAGTCTATTCTAAAAAATTATCTTCCTCATTTAAAAAAACGGGGAGTCATCCATAGTTTTACTTCCTCCTTAGACTTAGCTGAATTTGCCATCGAAAATGATTTTTACTTAGGCTTTAACGGGATTATCACCTTCAAAAGCGCGGATAATGTTCGAGAGGCCGTGGAAATTACTCCTTTAAACAGACTTCTTTTAGAAACCGACTCTCCTTTTCTAACGCCAATTCCATTTAGAGGTAGAGAAAATGGACCGTATTTCCTTCCCTTTATTGCGGAAAAGATGGCAGAAATCAAAAAACTACCAGTAGAAGAACTTCTTCCTCAGGTATATAGCAACAGTTTTGCCCTATTTAATTTTTCCTAGGTCTTAACTAACTCCCCCATTTTCTTACTCCGATTAGTAATTAACCGGAGAAAGTTATGAAAAATCTATGCCTACTAGGTCTTGTTGGAATCCTTTTCTATACAAACGTATATTCAAGTGAAGGTTGGGTTAGAGTCCCCGTCAAAGAAATGATAAAAACAGAGCTTGAAGGTGTATTCGAAGTTAAAAGTTCAGAGCAGTTCGCAAAAGTAAAACTAGATTGCCTTAGCTTTATTCACGGAATGAACTTCTATGATAAAAATAGGGATGGTGACTGGGAACTTTCTTATAGTTTTCCTCTATCTGAAGCTCAATGCCATGATGTTTATAAGTTTTTGAAGAAAAATCTAGAAGCAAGTAAACCAGCTTGCGTAGAGTTGAACATTATTGATGGAGTTTACGAACTCAGCGAGAAGGAAGAATCTTGTCAACTAGGCTCTTAATCTTAGCCTGTTTTGCATTTCTATTTTTAACGGCGTCACCTAGGACACCATTCAGTTTGTCGAAGACCATAAACTGAACATCACTTGAATCATCAAGTTCAGATCCACTTTCCGTACGTAATTCATTTATAACTTCAGTCATCTTTGTGTTTCTAGCGATATTTGGACCATCATTAAAAAAGATATCTCCGTCGCTAATGACGTTAAAATTCTTAGCTACGTTTTGAGGAATGATATCATTCTCAAAACCAACAGAATCCATGGTCACTAAAAGATCTACTTTTCTAAAACCATACTCTAGATGATTTAGACGATTTGAAATTTCTACGGCCGTGTCACCGCCCATCCCTTGTCCAACTAAAATGACCGGCTGATCAGTGGCCGTTCGATGAAGGACATCGAGAATTTCTTCCTCTTGATTCCAATTAAAAACTCTGGACCTTGGAATATTTGAAGACATCAAGTCTAGACCTGTATCTGAATCAAAAATATCTAAATCAAAACCATTGATAAAAACGACAGCTGGTTGATTTAAAATTTTTGGCAAACTGTTCTTTTGGACGGATCTCCCTTTTTCTAGACCACCAGCACTATCAGCTCCGCCCCCTAGATTAGGCATCAGATTGGATATTCCTGGTGCCTTGAGAGCTTTTTTAAATGCTCCTGCCGCTCCATCGAGAAGATGCTTCCCTGCTGAAACCGTTTCTTTTGCTTTAGCCTCAACTTTCTTAGGAAGCTCTTTAGCCTTTTCAGCCACTTCCTTCGCAGTTTCAGAGAGATCCACCTTACTTGGCTTATCCGCAATATTCTTAACCCCATTAGAGGTTTTAGCGGCCTTGGCCAAAGTCGGTCTCTTAGCTAGATAGTCCGCTTTTGACTTATATTGAATGATTCCATCGCTCGTCTTCATACCATCTTTAATTGTATAATTTATTGCTCTTGGCCATAAGTGAGCAAAAAAGCCCCTATAACCGACTACAAGAGTCAATAAACCTCCACAAAGCATCAAAAAAGGCGTTCAAAAGGTACCTTATCTGTGGCATATTGCCGGCAATTTCAAACTATTAGGGAGTTTTCATGGCCCAAGTAAAAATTGGCATAAACGGTATGGGGCGCATTGGGCGCACAATTTTAAGAGAAGTATTTAACCGTAATCTACACGATCAGTTAGAAATCGTAGCGGTAAACAATCCAGGTAACCCCATGGATTATATTCACCTTATGAAATACGATTCAGTTCACGGTCGTTTTGATGGTGAAGTTTCATACAACGAAAGTAATCAAACTTTAAGTTTTGGTGGCAGAGATATTCATTTCTTTACTCAAAGAGATCCATCAGAAATTGATTGGAGCTCAAAAAATGTCGACATCGTCATCGATGCGACTGGAGTTTTCAAAGATAAGGCTGGCCTTGGGAAACATAAGAATGGCACAGTTAAAAAAGTAATCATGTGCGCCCCTGGTAAAGATCTCGACGGAACTTTCGTCATGGGAATAAATAATGAAGACTACAATCCTGAAGAACATCATATTGTAAGTAACGCAAGCTGCACGACAAACTGTTTGGCTCCTGTTGCAAAAGTTTTAAATGATAAGTTTGGAATCATTAATGGTTTTATGACGACAATTCATGCTTATACTTCTGATCAACAACTTCTTGATGGATCCCATAGCGACCCGAGAAGAGCTAGAGCTGCCGCTCTTTCTATGATTCCTACTACGACTGGCGCTGCCAAGGCAGTAGGACTGGTTATACCGGCCCTAAAAGGAAAGCTAGATGGATATGCAGTTCGTGTTCCTACACCGAACGTATCTCTTGTGGATTTAACAGTTAGGCTTGAAAAGAAAGCAACTGCTGAAGAAGTTAATGCTGCTCTTAAAGAAGCAAGTGAAACTAATCTTAAAGGAATCCTTCGTTTTGAGGAACTTCCTTTAGTAAGTATAGACTACATGGGAATGCGTCCATCAAGTTGTGTTGACGCCGCCCTTACCAATCAGATTGATGACACCGTAAAAGTTGTTGCTTGGTACGATAACGAAGCTGGTTTTTCAAACCGCGTAATCGACCTAGCAAACTACATCGGTGAAAGGCTCTAAAAATGGCTCTTAAATTTGTTGATGAACTAGACCTCGAAGATAAGAAGGTCCTAGCTCGTTTTGACTTTAACGTACCTCTCTCACCTGAGGGAAAAATAACCGATACGACTCGTATTGATCTCGCCCTACCTACTATCAAGTTCATTCTTGAAGCTGGCTGCGATAAGCTTATTCTTATGAGCCACCTCGGTAGACCTAAAGGGGAAGTCAAAAAAGAATTCTCCCTTGAGCCAGTTGCGACTTACTTAGCTGATCAGCTCGGTGAAGACGTTGTTCTTACAGAAAGCGCAACAGATAGAGGAATAAAAACTCTTCTTGAACTAAATGAAACAAAAATTGTTCTCTTAGAGAATTTAAGATTTCATAAAGAAGAGACTGCCAATGATCATGAATTTGCAAAACTTCTAGCAAGTTATGGCGATGTTTATATTAACGACGCCTTCGGAACTGCTCATAGGAAGCATGCCTCTACTTATGAGATCAATGCCTTTTTCAAAGGTAATGCTGCCGGTGGTTTTTTACTTAAAAAAGAAATCGATGCTCTTTCAAAGATCATCAATAAGCCGGAGAAACCTTTTATCGCCATTACTGGAGGAGCTAAGGTTTCTGACAAGATTAAAATTATCGAAAGCCTCCTGGTTAGTGTTGATTCCCTAATAGTCGGTGGTGCCATGGCCTATCCATTTTTAAAGGCCAAGGGATATAAGGTTGGAAAGTCTCTATGTTCTGATGATGATGTGGAGTTAGCTAAAAAGCTTCTTATGCATCAGTACGCTTCAAAAATTCTTCTACCAGTTGATCATATTGTTAGCGATAGTGTTGAAGGAAATCCAGAAACGATTAATGACGTAAATATTCCTGAAGATAAAATGGGCCTAGATATTGGTCCCGAGACTCTGGCCGTATTTTGTAATAAAATTGATGGTGCCAAAACACTACTTTGGAATGGACCAATGGGACTTTTTGAGAATGCTCACTACTCTAAAGGCACACTTGGAATTGCTCAGGCAATGTCTACTGACACCGGTTATACTCTTGTAGGCGGTGGAGATTCTGTAGCAGCAGTTAAGAAGTCGGGTCTGGCTTCAAAAATGAATCATGTTTCTACTGGTGGAGGAGCCTCACTAGAATATATTGAAAGTGGAAGCCTACCTGGAATTCAGGCCCTTAAATTTGGAATAAACTAAGGATTGATATGACTGCTAAATTTTATATTGTTGGTAACTGGAAAATGAATCAGAAGCTCGAAGATATAAATAGCTTCTTTAATGACCTTGGTGAGTTTAGTACTGAAAGACAATATGAAGCATGGCTTGCTCCGCAGGCCATTCATCTTCCAACTTTATTAGAAAAAGCAAAACCTCTAAAGATTGAAGTTGGTTCGCAAAATATTTCCGATAATGACTCTGGCGCGCATACCGGTGAAACTTCCCCATCAAGTCTTTTAGACGCTGGTGGAAGTTTTACACTCGTTGGTCACTCTGAAAGGCGAGCCATATATAAAGAGACTGACGAGTTTATTAATCGAAAAACTCTCCTCTCACTTGAAAAAGGTTTAACCGTTATCTTTTGTTGCGGTGAAACTCTTGAAGAAAGAGAAAAAGGAATGACGGAATCTGTTGTCGGTCATCAGATAGAAGACGGCCTTAAAGATATTCCAGAGAACTTAAGAGAAAAAATTATCGTTGCCTACGAACCTGTGTGGGCCATTGGAACCGGAAAGACCGCCTCCCCTGAGCAAGCAGAAGAAGTTCACCTCTTTATAAGAACCAAATTAACTGAATTATGGGATGGAACTTTGGCCCATAAGATTCCCCTCCTTTATGGAGGCTCAGTAAAGCCTGCCAATGTAGAAGGCTTACTCATACAGCAGAATATCGATGGGGCCCTAGTAGGCGGAGCGAGCTTAAAAGGGGCTGATTTTAAAGCTCTTTGCGACGCAGCGGACAAAAGAAGCAAAATACCTGGTCAATTACAGGGCTAACTAGCTGATATTAAAATTGCTGCTTGCCAAAAAGTGGTGATTTTTATATTCCTACAGCTTAACTTATAAGAGGATTGTGTAATGGTCACAACATTAATGGTGTTTCACGTAGTAATTTCTGTACTTCTAATTCTTCTAGTACTTCTTCAATTTGGTAAGGGTGCTGAGGCAGGATTAATGGGAGGAAGTTCAGGTGAAGTATTCACGGCCTCACAGCAAGGAAATATCCTTTCAAAAATTACGGTTGTACTAGCTGTTCTCTTTTTAGGAAACTCAGTTTTTCTAGCTAAAATTCAAAGTACAAACTCTAGCTCTTCACTTCTTGATTCAGAAGCACCAGTGGCTAGACCACTTAATAATGATGCAGCAACTGCTCCAGCAGTTCCGGCCACTGAAGCACCTAAGGCAGATGCAAAGCCAACAGAAGCTCCAGCAGAAACTAAGTAATCAAGGCGGCGGGTTTATGAAGTCCGAACTCGTCGAGCTCATCAAAAAAGAGTACCTTCACCTAGGTACTATCTACTTTAATTCAGCATACTTTGGGCCGAGTCCTTACTCGGCTAAGCAACGTATCATGCAGGCCACTCAAAAAGAATTAGATCCAAGTTTTTGGGCCTATGACAGTTGGATGGGAATCGCTGAAAGAATTAGAAAAGAAATCGCAAAACTTTTAGATGTGGAAGCTGATCATATCATGCATTCAACTTCCACCAGCGACATTATCAATACCGTTGCTAATGGTTATAACTTCAATAAAGGTGATATTGTTTGCGCCATCGATAAAGATTATCCATCAAATATTATTCCATGGATGCGTTGTCAGGAAAAATACGATATCGATTTTAGACTATTAGATTTAGGTGACCAAGAAGTCCCTACTCCAGAATGGCTTGAAAAAAATCTTCCTACTGGAACAAAAATCTTTGATATGTCTTATATAACTTTCGATACTGGAAAGAAGATGGACATCCTTTCCATCGGAAAAATGCTAAAGAAAAAAGACATTCTCTTTGTTGTCGATGCCACTCAGGCCCTAGGCGGAATGCAGATAACGAAAGAAGAATTTGAAGTTATAGACGTTCTTGCCTGCTCTTCATACAAATGGATGTTAGGACCTTATGGTCATGCTTTTGGTTATTTTTCAAATAAGGCTATCGACCTAATAGACGCATCAACAGGTCAATGGCTTGTTAGTCCTAATTCAAAAGTGGTTTATTCACTTTTAGATTACACTATTGAGACTCTACCGGGTGCGAGGAAATATGACCGTGGCCAAACTGCAAACCCACTAGTCATGTCTTGCCTTGAAGCTAGTTTGAATTTTTTAAATGAAATAACTCTTCCAGTTGTTCAAAAACACAATGCAGATATAAGAGACTATTTCCTAGCGAATTATCCAAAAGATAAATATGAGCTTATTACTCCCAAGGAATATATGGGCAATATCATTTGTCTCAAAACTAAGGGTATTGATCCGCTTGAGTTAGAGAGAGAGCTTAAATTCAATAATGTCGACGTTAGTATTAGACAAGGTAATGTTAGATTAGCTTTTCATATTTTTAATACAGAAGAACAAGTTGATAAACTTATTGAGGCTCTAGATATTTAACCAGCTTTTTTGTCTTTTCCAAAGAGATTATTATCCCCTTTGATTTTGCCAAATTCATCCTTGCCTTCTTTAGCAAAAATATCTTCCGCCTGTTTTTTTATTTGCGGAGCTTGTAATGGCAAGACATTCATAGGCTGACAAGGATCATAATCATCCGGAAGTTCTTCCTTAATCTTTCCTTGTAAGCCAAGCTTGTTTACATTTTCACAGAAGATCTCAAAGATTTTTGGATCAATCTTTCTTCCTACAGACTTAGACATGACGGCCAGTGCATCTTCAGTAGATAAGACTTCGTGATAAGATCTCTTCGTAGTGATTGCATCAAAGAAATCACATATTGAGCAAACTCTTGCTAAGACATGTATATCTTTTGCTTCAATTTTATTTGGATAACCTGTTCCATTGTAGTTTTCATGATGCTCCATGATCACTCTTCTGATCACCTCAAAATCAACACCATCACAGCAATGATCTCCTTCATCGAGAAGCTCACCACCAAACTCAGGATGCTGCTTAATAGTTTCAAAGTCCTCGTCAGAAAGTTTTCCGGGGTTATTAATAATTGTCGTTGGAATTTTAATTTTACCTAAGTCATGTAGCAAACCACCAAGACCTGCTAAAACGAGTTCTTCTTTTTTTGCTCCAGGCTTCATCGCCTTAAAAAGGGAGATGCAATACATCGAAACATTAATGGAATGATCGTAAGTATAGAAATCGTGAAAACTTAAATCTCCAATAAGATCTTGGACTTGATTAATTTCATAGTCCCCTAAAACATCAATCATGTGTTCAACCGATTCTTTACAGCCCTCAATCGATTCTTCAAGAATAGAGGTCGTAAACTCTTTTCCAGGATCAAATATTTTATTTAAATAAATAATGGCAGAATCTTTTATCACTTCTGTTTTTTGAACATCTGTAAAGTTTTGGTTTTTTACTAAGCTTGAAAGATAACTCTGTCTTTGTTTTTCAAGAACGTATAACTGATGATATTTCTCTTTGAAGGTGGCAATATCCTCTGTACTCAATCTTCCATTCATTGGAAAAATACGAACAAAACGCTCACGGTTTTCCCTAGTAGAAGAATTAATATAGAGATCATAAGGTAGGTTTTCACCAAGAAGGATTAAATCAAATCCCACCGAGAAAAAACTATCTTTTGATAAACGTTCTTTTTCCATCAAAGTCCTCATGAGCTTATCGGAAAAAAGAAGGTACTTATTTAATAATTTAAAATATTTAGATGCCTAGAACGATTTAACTTACCCTATAAAAAAAGGGACCTTACGGTCCCTTCTTGAGTATTTTCGTCTTCTATTTAAGATTCTCTAATTTCTAAAACGGTATATCGTCAGCAGTAAAGTTTGCATCAGTGTTTACGTTATACTCTTGGTTCATCATTCCAGAATTATTATCTGGTCTTTCTTGAGATCCAGCATCTCTGTCAGAACGATCTGTAGTTGTGGCATTACCACCTAGAAACTGAACTGTTCTTGCGTTGATCTCAGTCGTATAACGTTTGTTACCGTCTTTACCTTCCCAAGAGCGAGTTTGAAGTGCTCCTTCTACAAATGCTTGTCTTCCTTTTGCAAGGTACTGATTACAAAGCTCAGCAAGCTTTCCCCAAACTACAATACGATGCCACTCTGTCTTCTCTTGCTTCTGACCTGATTTGTCGTTCCACGATTCTGA
>JAIBDQ010000038.1 GCA_024686135.1 Halobacteriovorax sp.
AAAAAGGCGACTAAGAAAAAAGTAGCAAAAAAGAAAGCGACTAAAAAAGCGGCTAAGAAAAAAGTAGCAAAAAAGAAAGCGACTAAAAAAGCGGCTAAGAAAAAAGTAGCAAAGACTGCTTCTGCAAAGAAGCAGAACAAACCTAAAGAAAAGAAGTTAACTGCGGCTGAACTAAAAGAACAGGCCAAAGCTGAAGCGATAAGAAGATATAAAGAAGCTCAACAGCAAACAGAAGATATATCTGCTTTAGTAGTAGAGGAAGAAGAGGAAGAGCAAGAAAAAGAACTTGTCGCCGCAGTAGAAAATACTTCAGGTGCCGTTCCTCTTGAAGAAGTTCAAGAAAGCAGTGATGCTGGATTTCAACCTGCTAAAAATAGCGAAGAAGGCTCGACCAGACTCAATGAAGAATATAATCCCGATGACGAAACTGAAAATGAAAATGAAGGCGAATACGGATTTGGTTGGGGTTATAATGAAGCATTTGATAAACCGGATGATGAAAACTCATCAGAGTTTATCGACGAAGATGAACTATATGCCAAAGGTCTGGATAAAAAGAAATCATGAGTTCTCCTAAACTGGCTTTGTACTATTTTGAGTCTTGTCCATTTTGCGTCATGGTAAATAATCTTATCTCTCAACTCAATCTTGATGTTGAGATGAGAGATATCTTCACAAATCAAGATCACCTAAATAAACTTATGGCCGATACAGGTAAGAGAACAGTTCCTTGCCTGTATATCGACGATAACCCCATGTTTGAATCTTCCGACATTATGGCCTGGCTAGAAGAGAATTCATCAAATCTTAGTAAGAAGGCATAATGGAAGTTAGAGACCCAGTTCACGGTTCAATTCATATACTTGATGAAGAAATCCCTATTATACAGCATAGTTTTTTCCAAAGACTTAGAAACATAAAACAGCTGGGTTTTTCAGACCTCATTTTTCCAGGGGCAACCCACACTCGATTTCTCCATTCAATTGGAGTTATGTACGTAGGAAATAAAGCTTTCGACGGCCTTTTTAAAGGAAGACTTGGAAACAAAGATATTCTTAAGCTCAAAGAAACTTTTAAACTTGCTTGTCTATTACACGATATAGGCCACGCACCATTAAGTCACTCAACAGAAACTGTAATGCCTCAATTATCAGAGTTAAAGATTCCAGAGCAATTTCTTAAAGGTAAAGATAAAAACCGAGACCGCCAAGCAACCCACGAAGATTATACAATTAAATCCATTGCGGACAGTTCATTTGCTGAGTCTTTTAAAATGGTAGAGGATGAGTTTGGCGTTGAAAGAGTAAGAATAGCCGATCTCATAGTAGGACAAACGACCGCCCCAGAATACTACACCATTGAAGGAATTGATTATTTCCCTATCCTTCACCAACTGGTAAGCAGTGAGCTTGATTGTGATCGAATGGATTACCTCCTAAGAGACAGTTATTTTTGCGGTGTTAGTTATGGTGGATACGATCTTGATTGGCTTTTAGATAATCTCGAACCATGCATAACAAATAATCAAGCATCCCTTGGAATAAACGAGAGGGCCGTTGTAACTTTCGATGACTTCTTACTTAGTCGTTACCATATGTTTATGATGGTTTACTTTCACTATCGCTCAGTGGCCCTAGAGCAACTGCTTTATAAATATTTTGCGACTTCCCCAGAAGAATATAAAATCCCTGCTGATATTGAAGCTTATGTAGAACATGATGATTATTTGCTCATGAAAGTTTTAAAGCATAGTGAAAACAAATACGCCAAAAGCTTAGTTCTAAACCAAATTCCTCAAAAGATTTTTGAATCTTTTAATGAGACTCAACTTAAAACTCTTGATAAAGTTCAAGGTTTTCTTGAAAAAGAAAATATTGAATTCATTAGATGTTCTTCACTAGGAAGACTTTCTAAATATTATACTGAAGATTCACCTAGTGATAAATTTACAATGAAAGTATCTAGAAAGCTTTTTGAATCCGGTGAAAAGCAATACTTTGATATCAACGACTCAACTGACCTTTTTCAGAAGTTTTCCAATTCTCATGCAGTAAACAGGCTCCATTGTGAATTTGAACAGCTCCCAGAAGCTCAACAAAAGGCTATTTTAGCTATTATTCATTCAGCTTGAGTATAAGCCCTTCTTTAGGGATAATATAAACACAACAAGTAAATTGGATGAATTGATTGAACAAGCTGTCTCTTTATACATTACTCATACTTTCGTTTTTGGGGTTATCAAAAAACTTCTCTCCCTCAGAGCAAAAGACCCCTCTTATTCCAAACGAAAAAGTATTAGGTCACTATTTTGTTGGTGCTCCGCTTAGTGTTGTCCTGACAGAGAACTTTCAAATAGGTTTTTTAATTAAGACTTATTTTATGCGACTAAAGGTCGTACATGGGTTCAAGAGTCCGGAAGAAACAATTGTAAGAACGTCGAAAGAATTCTGGGAAAAAAATAATAAGAATGTTGGCATGTCCATCTTTAGAAGAGATGAAAATAAACAAGAAGAAAGTACCGTGCCACAACCACCGGGTTCCCTCTATATTGGAAATCTCGCCTTTGGAAGATGGGGCTACGCTAACTCAGGTGAAAAGATCTGGAAGTTTCACAAGCCTTACCAACACTACAGTAGAATTTTCGGTTGGTTAGACTTTATTCCAAATTTCGAGTTTTACACAAAAATGAAAATCCACTTAAAAAATGAACAAGCCTTCTACGGCCTAAATGACGAATTTGGTGCAAAAGGTTCAGTTACTCAAAAAGCGTTCAAAGGAAGAATAGGCTCTAGAGAGTTTGAGAAGCTAACTTTGAAAGAGTTTTCAAGAAAGTTTATTAAGTATCCGACTTGGGATCATAGGAAGAAATAACCATGAATGAATTATTCGATAAGTTAATCCTAAGGATTGTTCTTACTATTTTTATTTGTCTACTCTTGTTGGTTTACAAGTACGCTCATGTCGTTCTCTACCCCTCTTCTAGGCAACAATTATTTAAGCGCTTTTATCCTTCTAAAAACTCTCCTGATACTCTTCATCTTTTTTCAAGACTATTAGGTATTGGTATTCTATTTACTCAATTTAAGTTTTTTATGGCAGAAGGTTTTTGGTTTGCCCTAATAGATTTTTTTATTCAGGCCATTACGGCCTGTGTCTTATACTTAGGCTCAATTTATATTCAAGAAAGTATTGTTTTATATAATTTTGAGTATCAAGACGAAATCCCCAAAAGGAAGAACTTTGCCTACGCTCTTATTTGCTTTACCCATGCCATTGCTATCGCCTATGTTTTAAAAACTATAATTGCTGTTGCTGACGGCTCTTTGATAAATTTGGCATTCCTCTGGCTTCTCTCCATGGTATTAATGGGCTTTGCAACTAAAACATATTCGATAATGTCTAAGTTATCTTTCAATCGACTTTTAGTACAAAAGAGTATGGCCCTTGCTGTTAGCTACCTTGGTTTCACATGGGGCTGGACCATGTTAATTGCAGGATCATTAAGTCATGAGCTTAGAGATATAAAGTGGTATGGAATCCAAGTTATTCTAAAGTTAATTCTGGCCTTAATAATCCTTCCTGTTTTTATCAAAGGACTGAAGTTTATCTTCAAGATGCAGGATGACCTTCCAATGGTCGAATCAGTAGAAGGGAAAATGGAGCATGATGAAGTAGAGTTTGGTTATGGAGTCTTTGAAGGCGCGGTTTACTTTACTGCTGCTTTCTTAACTACTGTAATTACGGGGAATATCATCTTTGGAGACTTTTACCCTATCTTCTAGCCGACCTTAACAGTCGGGTTTATTTTACCTCCTGCGAAATTCTTCTCAAAACCTATAAAATAGTGAGAGGAGTTACTTATGAGTATCAATATTCTTCAGACCTTAGAGTTTATCAATAATAGATTAAGTAATATCGAGAACAATATTGCTCGCATGGAAGACAAACTAGATTTTTCAATTCAGCTTCAAAGAAACCATTTGATTAGAATAAAAAATGGCGAAGAAATTGATGATAATATGGTCCTCATGGGACGTCCTTATAATGACTTAAATCCTAGTCGAGCTTTTCAAATTTATAGCAATCCTGATCATGATTTTATCTTAGTAGATGTTAGCGCTGCAGACTATCAAGGAAATAAAATTGAAGGCTCAATTCATATTCCACTAGAAGAACTAGGAAGAAGATATGCTGAAATTCAAAGTAGAACTCTTCCCGTCTTGGTAGTTTCAGAGCAAGGTCTTAGATCTATTCAAGCCTCAGAGATGCTCGTAAAAAAAGGATTCTTCAATATTAATAATGTTAGTGGTGGACTGAAATTTTGGCCTGGTTTTAGGCTTAAAGAAGTATCTACTCCAGCTGGCTAGAGATTTAAATTTAGCTGATCTTTTGAAGCATTATTTAATTTAGAGTGAAAGTTTTTTAATAGGTGCTCCACTCTATCAAGTTCAACTTCTCCAACGATACTAGAATAGTTCGACTCAATATCACTGATACAGTCAAAAAGATTAAACTTAAATCTCTCACCGTATTCTGTTAGAAAGATGTTCTGCTCTCTTTTATCTTGAGGATTGATTCTTCTTTCTACATATCCTCTTTTTTCTAGTTCATTTAAATGACTCGTCATTGTTTGCTTTTTAAGACCACAGCCAGAGCCAATCTGCTTAATTGAGGGCCCGTCGTTTTCACAAATAAAGAGAAGAACCTCTAAGAAGCTAGGACGCAAGTCAGTAAAACCTCTTTGCTGTAAAGAAGTCAGAAGTTCCGAGCTATAAACTCGATAAATTCTTTTTAATAGGCTTCCAATTAACGATATCTTCTTCATAAAGTCCCCGCATACATAATTAGTATGCTTTTAAGACTTTATAACAGCTTGTACCAATCCGTGCAAGTAACTGAAATCGGGTAGGGTAACTATCTGAAATTTAAAGGGATACTATTCCCCAGATGCCTTCTTTAGGGCCTTTGAAAGCTCTTCAGGCATGTTTAAAGAGGTATTTGAATTCTTGGATTCTTCCTCGATTTGATGCTCTACTTCTTCCATACTGGGTCCAGAAACGCCCATGTACCAAAGGCTCTTTCTAACTTTTTTAAAGGTTGGGTTTTTAATTTTATTAGCGTGAGCATTACCTGAAAGACCGATCATTAAGATGGCTACAATTGTCCAAACTTTAGTCATTTTCTTCATGTAATTCTCCCATATTAAGAGTGTTTAGCCACTCTTTCCCTATATAGGTGCAATGCATATGCCAGCGCTAACCTAAAACAAGTTTCTGGAGTTACTTATTGATGTGGCCACTCCACAACAAATTCCAAAAGTCATTAAGCTAGAACCACCATAGCTCATCATAGGAAGAGGTAATCCAACAATTGGTAAAAGCCCTGTCACCATCGCCATATTTATTATGGTGTGCCAGAAAAACAATGAGGCAATTCCAATGACCACTATGGAATCAAAGATCCTCGTGACTGAGGTGGCCAGCCATACGAAGCGTATAAATAAGATCAAATACAGAGCAATTAAAAATAGAGAGCCAACAAAACCGTGCTCTTCATTAAAAATCGAAAAAACAAAGTCGGTATGATTTTCAGGTAAGTAATTCAAAGATGCCTGAGAAGATTTTCTAAACCCCTTTCCTAAAAATTTTCCTGAGCCAATAGCGATCTTCGATTGAATGGCGTTGTAGCCTGAGCCTCTCGCATCCGACCCAGGATTTAAAAAGGTTAGAACTCTTCTCTTTTGGTATTCTTTAAGCCCGAAATTGTACATGACAACACCGCTTAACATTCCAAGGATTCCAATAATTGCAATTGTCCTCCATTTTAATTTTCTATAAAAAGCGATGGCCATAAATATTAAAAGGACGAGTAAGCCTGTTCCAAGATCAGGTTCTAGAATTATTAATATGGTAGGTATCGCAGCAAGTAAGAATGGAACGAGTAAATCCCGGAGTCCGAGTTCTTTATCCGGATTATATTTTGCAAAGAATCTAGCTAGTACAAAAATTACTGAAAGTTTCGTGATCTCTGATGGCTGCAAGCGAAGTGGACCTAAAACAATCCATCTCTGAGCTCCCATCCCTTTGTGACCCAAAAATAAAACGAGTACCAATAGAAAGATGGTTAATAAATAAAAGAAAATACTATAGCGATAAAAGTTTTTTGGTTGAATAAAGCTAATGGCCATTCCAATAACAATGGCTGCGAAGAAATAAATTAATTGTGTTTTATAAAGACTTGCCAAGTGAGCAGATGAAGAGGCATGAGTCGCTGAATAGAGATTTACAATCCCCATCATAAAAATGGCTCCGCAAGTTCCAAAGAAAGAAAAATCATACTTCTTAAGAACCTCTAATAATGCTGATAGATTCATTCTTCAACCTCCGAGCCAACAGAGCTCGCTTCAGCCTCTAGAGCTTCTTGTTTTTTCTTTTCCTGTTCTTCTTTTTTTCTTTTAGCAGCTAACCAAGCTTTTTTAGCAATAGCCTTATCTTCTTCAGCATATTTAGCATGTAGCTCAGGTTCATACTTTTTCATATAAGTTGTTATAATATCTCTAGCTACTGGTGCAGCTGCAGAAGATCCGTGACAACCGTGTTCAACAATTACAGCAACAGCAACTTTTGGATCATCATAAGGTGCAAAGGCCGCAAATAGCCCATGGTGTCTTTGTCTATAAGGCATTTCTTCACATTTTGAAAAAAGTTCGTCCTTTGTCATGGAAATAACCTGACTGGTTCCAGTCTTACCTGCCATGCGAATTCCTCGGCCTCTATACCACCAAGCCGTTCCACCTTGCATATTGGCCACTTGATACAAACCTTTTCTAACGGCATCCAAGTTTTCTTTTTTAAATTCAGCTTTACTAACAATCTCAGGCCCAATTTTTTGAAGAATATCACCATTGTTATTAAAAATTTCTTTAATCAAGTGAGGTCTATAGAGAATTCCACCATTGGCAATCGCCGCATAGGCCATCGCTAATTGCAATGGAGTTACTAAAACAAAGCTTTGTCCAATGGCACAGCTTAAGGTTTCACCCTTTTGCCAATCTTCTCCATTTCTTTTCTTTTTCCATTCTTTAGTTGGTATTAATCCGCTCGTCTCTCTTGGTAAAGTAATTCCTGTTTTACGACCAAAGCCTAAGTCCATTGCGTATTTTGCGAGAACATCAATATCCATGAGGGTGGCTATCTTATAAAAATAAACATCGACAGATCTTCGAAGAGCTTTATAAACATTTGTCAGACCATGCCCGCCCCTTTTCCAGTCGTGATAATACCTTCTACCAAACTTAAAAGCTCCGCCGCACATCCACTCTGTAGTTGGGGTTACTATCCCTTCCTCTAGTGCAGCTAGGGCCGTAATAGTTTTGAAAGTCGAACCTGGCGAAAAGTGATCTTGAATATTTCTATCCCTAAGGGGATTGTTTTCATCATTAATTAACTGTGACCAATATTCTGATGTGAGACCTCTTGAAAACTTTGATGGATCAAAGCTAGGTCTACTTACCATAGTTAGGATTTCTCCTGTTTTCACATCTACTGCAACCGCTCCCCCAACTTTACCTTCGAGTGCTTTGAAAGCTGTAATTTGCATATCTCGATCGATAGTTAGTCTTACACTATTTCCCGGGGAAGCTGGCTTGTTTTCAATTTCTCCAAAAAGTGGCCCCGAACTGACAACTCTTTTCATTCTTCCTCTGGCATCAACTTCCATGAATTGAAAACCATCATCACCTCTTAAATCAAGATCAAACTTTTCTTCAATCCCGGCCTTGCCAATAAAGTCACCCAACTTATAATTGAAATTATCTCTCTTTCTATATTTAGGTAATTGTGTTTGAGAAATCTCTCCTATATATCCAAAAAGATGCCCGCCAATCTCTGCGTCTCTATATTCTCTACTTATAAAAGTATCGACAGAAACACCTGGCATCTTAGCCGCCTCGGTTTCGAGGATCGCAACTTCTTTTTGTGAAATATTTTTCTTTACAACAACTGGTCGATATCGGGCCTGGGAACGATTTTTCTTTAAGATTTTTTCAATCGACTCAAGAGGCATATTCAATGTTTGAGAAAGCTTCTTGAGGGTTGTTTTTTTATTTTTGAGATATTGCGGAGTAACGATCGCATCAAACCGTGGAATATTGTTAACAAGTAACTGATTATTACGAGAGAAAATTAATCCTCTTGGAGCCTTCACAACTTCTTTTCTCAGTCGGTTTTCTAGACTGTACTTATAAAGAACATCTCCCCTGTAAATCTGAAGGTACCAAAGTCTAATAATAATGATAATAAAAGACAAAATTATCAAATTAATGATAATTGCCGCACGGGCTTTATGGGACTTTACAATATCGTCTTCACCGAACATTTTAGACTTCTTCCCCTAGCATCCCCTCTTTTGAAGCAACTCCCCAAATTCTATCCATTAGAACAAAGAAAACTGGTGCACAAAATGAGATAAAAATACTTTCAGGTAAGAAGCGCCAAAACTTGTCCACAATAGTTCCAAAGTCACCTAACTTTAAATACAAAATGGCTGACATAATCAAAAACCAAAAAACTTGAAATAGCTGAGTCACTAAAATTGTTATAATCGCAGAAGAAAAGTGAAGTAATTCTTTTAAATAGCCAATGATTACACAAATAAAAATCCCTGCAATCGTTCCCATCTCCCAGCCTTCAATCGAGAAAAATGAATGAAAGTATTGCAAGACAAGTATAAAGATTGCAATAAAAGGTGACTCTACTTTAAATCCTAAATACAGAACGATTAAGATATTAAATGGGATTCGATAGTTCTTTATCCCAAGGGCAGGGAAAAAAGCCGTAGTAAGGACTTCAAACAATACGAGAACAATTATCGTAAGAAACAGGGATCCTATATGATGTTTAATTTCATTTCTCATTACTCTACCCCTTCAGCTTCATCGAGGGCCTTCCATTCTTTTTCTCTTAACTCATCTTTTGGAGAAACTAGAACTACAACCTCTTCTAATGAGGAAAAATCTATTGAAGGCTTAATTTGAATAGTCTGAGTTATTCCATAACTCTCTCTTTCGACCCTCGTGATCTTTCCAATCTTAAGCCCCTTTGGATAAATATTCCCAAGTCCTGAACTTAAAACAAGGTCCCCTAAAATAACAGGTTCAGTTCCCGCTAAGTATTTCATGATGGCCCTACTCTTTGAGTAACCTTCAACAATTCCATGAGAGCGAGTTCTTTCAACGAGAGCATCAACTCTATTGTTTGGGTCGAGTATGGTGATGATATCCGCATAATGATCGGTCAATCTAAAGATGTAGCCAACAAGACCTTCCGAAGTCACAACTGAAGACTGTAGTTCGATTCCATCTTCCTTGCCCTTGTTAATTCTAAGGACTCTAAAGTCGCTACTTGAGTCCCAAGCTATAATTTGAGCTAATACTTTCTGAAAACCAGTTTCACTACCAAACTGAAGAAGTTCTTTGAGTCTTTTATTTTCCTTTGCTACTTGCTCGAACTGGAATAACTGACTCTTTAACTCGCCTATATCTTTTTTTAACTCTGCATTCTCTCTACTTGCGTCAATATTGGTTATATAAAACTCAAAGAAGTTTGAAGTTTTCTGACGCATATAGGTAACGGAGCTTTGCATTGGAGAAAACATATCCACCATAAAGTTCTCAAAGGCCGTAGTTTGCTCAAAAACAAACTGTCTACGACTTAAACTAAACAATGAGATCGCTAGCACTGCAACATTTAAGAATATTTTATGCCTCTGCCCTGCCTCTTCTAAAATTTTCATAGAATCCTATTGAAGTAATTAAGACTAAAAAATTTTATCTAAAAAGCGCTGGAAGTGTCACCCTTTCTTTACGAATTTGGGGGTTTAAGGGATAATTTGCGAACTTTACTACAAGCAACGTAAGGGCTTTATTCAGGCAATATTTAGGAGAAAACATGTCTTCATTTACAAAGAGTACCTCAAACTTATTTCTCACCATATTTATTGGATTAATTGTGGTGTCTTTCCTGGTCACTGGCTACGGAACACTTCAAGGAACACCGGATACAGTCATTAATGTTGCAGGGATCCCAGTAAAAATTGCTGAGTATGAAAGAGAATATAAGAGGCAAACTGAATTCTATAAAAGAATTTTTGGTGGTAAAGATCTCACTAGTGCTCAAATTGAACAATTTAAAATTAAAGACAACGCCATTAGAAACTTAGTTCAAAGAAAGTTAATGGTTAGGATTTCTGATGATATGGGAATTAGTCCAAGCGATGCTCAAATTAAAGATGAAATTAAAAAGCTCCCTTATTTTTTAACTAATAAAGTATTTGATATTAATAAATACAAACAGCTTTTAGCTGCAAATGGTTATACTCCTTCTGACTTCGAAGCAACTTTTAGGCAAGACCTAAAGGGACAGTTGGCAAATGAAATATTAACGGCCTACCCTGCATCGAATGCATATTTTGAAGTCCTTGAAAAATTTAAATCACAAGAGGTTAAGGCTAATATTGCGATGATTAATAAAGATGCCCTTAAGACTTATATTACAATTAGTAATAGCGAAGTTAAGAATTTCCTATCAAATAAGGAAAATAAAGAGCGTGTTACAAATCTTTTTAATGATAGAAAAATGTCTCTTAGCCAACCAGAGCAATTAAAAGCAAGTCATATTCTTTTAAGAACCGAGCCTGATTCCGATATTAATAAAATCAAGACCCAAGCGGAAAAGATCAGAAAAGAAGTTACTCCTGCAAACTTTGCTTCTATAGCAAATAAATATACAGAAGATCCTTCTGGTAAAGGCAAAGGTGGAGATCTTGGATATTTTGCTAGAGGTAGAATGGTTCCAGAGTTTGAAAAGACGGCCTTTTCAATGAAAAAAGGTGAGATATCAAATCCTGTTAAAACTAACTTTGGTTACCATATTATTTATGTCACAGGTAAAAAGGCTGCGGTCGAAGCGAAGCTAGCTGATCATGAATCAAATATTGCGAGAGAATTAATTCGAGCAAATAAAGCTGAAGATCATAAAAAGCTGCTCGCTTCTGTGACTAAAGAATTATCCGTGGCAATAAATAAAAATAGTAAGAGTTCAATTAATCGCCTTGTAAAAAAATATTCTAATGCTGTTAAGGTTGAAAACGAGGCTACCATCAATCGACTTGAAGGAGCTGGTGTAGAGCTTAATCTAACTGGGGACTACCTTAAAGACATCTTTAAAAAAGGCTCTCAGTCTTCTCATAATTGGGACGAAGCTACTCGAGTAGTTCTAGTTGAAGTTCTTCCTGGAGCCCCAACAAAAGAAGCTAAAAAGCCTGAAGATGATATTGAGCAAACCAAAAAGACCACTAAGCTAGCCTGGGGGAGAAAGTTCTCTCAAGAAGCTCTTAAAGAACTAGAAGAAAACGTAAAGGTGACAGTAAATAATAATTTACTTCGCTAAATAGTGGCCGATAAAAACCAAAAATTCCCCCAGAATATTGGGGGAAAGTTCTATGTCGATGACCAGTGTATTGCTTGCGATGCCTGTGTCATCGAAGCTCCTAACTTTTTCTCAATGAATACTGAAGAAGGCCATGCATTTGTTCACGCTCAGCCAAGGACCGCTGAGGAAGAAAAAAACTGTATGGTGGCTTTAGAAGAATGCCCTGTAGAGGCAATTGGTTCAAACGGCTGAAAGCAAGAGGGGGAAGTGCCTGCAAAAACACTTCCCCCCTTAATCGCTGCCCAAATTCTTGGACATAACTCTAATGAGGTTGAGAACTTATCCTCGCTAGAGAGTTAGAGATTATCTCTTAATCTGTAAAACATCCTGTAGCATCTGATCTGCTGTAGTTAATGTTTTAGCATTCGCAGAGAAGTTCCTTTGACCTTTCATAAGATCAACAAACTCATTTGCGATATCAACGTTTGAAAGCTCTAGTGACTTAGAAAGAACTTCACCTCTACCGAACTCGCCTGGCTTACCATTAGCAACCTGACCGGACTTACGAGATTCTTTAAAAAGGTTCTTTCCTACTTTGAATAGGCCTTCATTGTTTTCAAACTTCGCAACAGCAATCTGAGAAATATCTCTTGATTCACCATTGTCATAAACAGCTGTTAGTACTCCATCATCATTGAAAGACATTGAGGCAAGTGTTCCTGCTTGGAAACCATTTTGCGTATGTCTTGCTACGTTTGAGTTTGTACCGTATTGAGTGGCGGCATCAATACCGTCTCCGCCTTCAACAACTGATTTACCAAAATCAAATTTAATTTGCTGCCCTTGAGTGGCACCTTTATTAAAATTGAAAGCATTTGATTCTTCAATTTCTTCCTGAAGAATACCTTTGTCATTAAACTTCACTGTCCCTGAAGCCATTTCCACAAATTTACCTTCGATTCCACCTTCAGCCTCAGCACCATCTACCATTGCGTGGTACTTGAACTGATTTAGTCCCGTCTTTTCGTAGAATAGAGTTACTTGTCTTTGCGTCCCAATATTATCATAAACAGTAATGGAGTGAGCAAATTGAGCTGTATTCTCAGGGTCTTCTGGGTTAAATGGAACAATATCTTTTCTAGAATCTAAGTTGATATTAAGCTTAACAGTATCCGTTCCCTTTGCTGGAATTGCAGTGTTACCAATTTTAATAGCATCCATTTTATTAGTGATCTTTCCTTTTGCATCAGCAACATAACCTAAAACTGGATACTCATCACTATTAACTAATTCACCCTCTTTATTAAAATGGAATGAACCATCTCTTGTATACCCTGGCCCAAAAGGAGCCTTGATATTAAAGAAACCATCTCCATTAATGGCGATATCAGTAATTGAGTCTGTTCTAGCGACGTCACCTTGAGACATAATTGGTTTAATGTGAGCTAGTCTGGTACCTGCACCAAACTGATCACCACCATCAATACCTTTTAGAGATGTTGCGAGAACGTCTTGAAATTCTGCTCTTGATCCTTTGAAGCCATTTGTACCGGCGTTGGCGATGTTATCAGCAATTACACCCATGCCCTGACCTGTTGCAGTCAGACCTGATACACCAACGTTAAACGAACGTAAAATTCCCATTTTGTCCCTCCTAGACCTAAATGTAGAAACTCGAGAAAGTATTTAGACACTACGGGACTAAACCAGGCTTCCGGAAAGGACCAGCCAAATTCTCAAATCTTATATCATCAATGTTGAATCGATCTTCGTAAAAACATTCTCGGCCATTTCAGCTTTATCGATTGCAGTAACAACTCTGTTGTTATTCACATCGACGATGTATGCGGCTTTGTCTGTAATTACTAAAGAATCTCTTCCTCCCTTTTGCCTTAATTTCTTAACAGCATCTTGAAGTTTAAAAAACTCATTCGTATCCATCTTTAAGTCACGCTCTTCTAACCTTTTGGCAGCATGCTTAGAGATCTCTAGTGCCTCTTCTTTTTGAGGTTCTAGTGTTTTATTTAATAAATTTTGAAATTCATCAGGCTTTTTGGAGTTTGGCGACTTCAAGTTATCAGGTTTCTTATTTGAAACCTTGTTCACCTGAGGGATAAGAATGTTTTTGATCTTATCGTTAGTCATACGCTCTTAACACACTAGTGTGTCTGCTCCTTTATATTATTATACTGATTAGTTGCTTGTTTTTTCAATGTAGGCATTTTTGACGCACTACTCGCCTTTTCAGGCATTTGAAAGCTAAGTGCATCTCTTAAGAATACTTTTTTCGTATGATCAACTTCAAGAATGACTTCACCATTGTTAAAACTAACTCCGGTTACCGTACCAATAGCATTTGTTTCACCAGTAAAATCAGCGCCAGTTTCATCTTTTGCTCTAATAGCATATCTATAAGTATCTTTTACCGCTGGAGTTCCATCCATTGCGATTCCATCCCAAACAAAGTTTTGTGGACCCTTTGATACATTATCTTTTTCAATTTTAGCGATGAGATTATTATTGCTATCCATTATATTGATGGTTAATGACTCAGCATCCTGTGGAAGATTATAAGGAAGATTCACCCTACTTTGATCACCGGCATACTCTACAGAAGTTCCTTTAGTGGTAACCTTTTTACCAATAAAGCTTGCTCCATAAAACTTACTTTCCATTGGAGCATTCGTTCCCATTCCTTCAATATTCTTATTCATTTGAGTCATCTGTTCTAGCTGAGAAAATTGAGCGAGATCTGTTGCAAACTGTTTTTGATCCATTGGCTTAAATGGATCCTGGTTTTGCATTTGAAAAGAAAGGAGTTTTAAAAAACCATTCTTCCCCATTTTATTATGATCTTTTTTATCAACGAATTGTGAGTCTTGTTTAACCCCGGCCATTCTGTTTAGTTCTTTACCAACCGAATTTTTATCAGCTTTTTTACTATTGGGGTTTGTTTTGGGTCTTCTTTGTGAAGGACTCGCCTTTCGGATATTTCCGAACTGATTTGATCCTGAAGCTGGTCTGCCCATTCCTGGCATTGGCGATCCTTTATTTATTATGCGCTGGCGTATTCAGCATTTTCTTTGAATGCTTGCCATAAATGTCTTCTTCTTTGAGAGTCTGAATTCTCACCTTGTCTTTGTCCGAACTGACCTTGTTGTCCTCGTTGACCAGAGAATCCTTCCGAAAATTCTTTCCCACCACTTTCAGCATTTGCAGTAAATGCATTTTCACTACTTAGTGCCACCTTAAAAGTACCAAGCTTAATTCCACTTTGGCTCAGAGTCTTTGCTAGCTGGGATTCATTTTCGACGAAAAAATTATGTCCTATTTTATCTTTAGATATAATTTTTAAATCTAACTGATTTGTATCTGCATTTTTTGATGCTTCGATTTTAAATTGCCCAAGCTCATCATGCTTAACAGTCACTTCCATATTATCGGCTGACTTAATATTATTCTTTTCAATCAATCTTGAAACTTCATTAATAAGTGAGTTTGTATCAGAGGATTTAATATTTGAAAGATTTATTGCTTTTTCTTGTGGTGCCATTTGATCGAAACCAAATTCAGATCCATCAGACTTTAATTGAGCCATTCCAACAGCGGCCCCTGGCATTTCAAGTGAAGCTGACTGACTAATTATATTAGTATCTAGATTTTTGGATTCTTTTGAGTACTGATTAAGACCGTTCATTTTTTTAGGCATTACAGCTTCATTTGTCATCGCAACTTTTTGAACTGTATTTTTTGTTTGAACAAAGTCGTCCCCAGAAGGAAATAGTGTCTGAGACTTATTGGCTCCGTGATCAAAACCGAGCTCATGACTCTTTAGAAGGTTTCTTACCTCCATCGCCTTTGCGTCTTTATTACCTAGAAGCTCTGGCTTAAGTTCTTTGATTTTACTGAGAATATCGTCAACCTGAATCGGTTGTCCGGCATCGTTAAGGATTGTTGAACCATCAAATCTAAACTCTTTACTAATAAAACCTAAAACATCTTTTGGTAGTTGGGTTAAGGCATCTGGATTTTCTTTAGCTGCCTTCAAAATTTCTAGTAGATCTGCACCCTTCGTTTTGTTTGCTCCACTAAGAATGTCCATAAGATTAGCGAACTCACCTGACTCACCGACACCAACCTGATTACCGAATAGAGTTTTCCCCGCAGAAGTATTAACTCCTTGAGGCGCTCCATTTTGAATCTGTTTCATGTCTAAACCAAATGCTTTCATCTTATCCTTTTCGCTGCTTCATAACGCACGCAGCAATTAATATTCTTCTATTTTTTCATAGTCATGTACTGTTTTTGAAGTCGGGCAGATATTTCCTTCTTCATTAAGTTGAATATTTTACTCACCTTTTCAGGGGGAAGCATTCCGAGGATCTTTATTGAAATGTCCGCATCCTGCACAGAAAGCACTTCTGCTGCACTTTGTGGCTTCATCCCACTCACCACATCTACCATATGAGTGATCCTTTTCTTCCTTTGTTTATCTGTTTCATCGAGACAGCCTAAGAATTTTAACTGACGATTTTGGAAGGTTTTTACCTTTTTTTCGAAGTCACCAGAGTTCATAAAGAGTTGTTCAGCTCTTTTTTCCAGCTCAATTTCTTTTAACTTTAAAACCTCTTCCTTCTTCATTAGTTCTTTAGAGAAGCCAATAATCTTTCCTCTACCTAATCTCTTAAGTTGTTTCTCTACCCTTTCATTTACGGCATCTTGAAATTCATCGTATGTGAATTTTTTATCTCTAGGATCTTCCATTTTCTTTTGAGCATTTTCTTCAGAGGCTTCACTCTCTTGGGCCATCAAAGGTGAATTACTAAAGATTAGAAATGTTAAGATTATTAAATTTTTCATAACTACTTCCTACCACCAAGACTTAAGATTCTCATTTCTTCAAGTTTTTCAAAGTCCTTTTTATTTTTAGTCTTTTTAAATTCTTTCTTTTCTTTATCTTTAAGTTTATCAATTACCTTCGTTTCGCCTCGAGCGATCTTCATTTCTTGAACTTTCACTTCATACTGTTCTTGTAGAATAGCCAATTTCTCTTCTTCTTGCTTAATCGCGTGATTCTTTCCTTCGATAAAGTAAGGAAAAAATTTAATCGTTTCACCATTCGTACTATCGCTTAAAATATTTTCCTGACCTGCGTAAGCTTCACCAATATGTTGACTATAACTTTCAATTTTATTCTTGCAGTCCTGAATACCCTTCAATATGTTTCCAAGTTCAACCTTAAGTTGTTTTTCTTTAAATTCTCGAAGCTTTAAAAGCCCATCTAATTTAAATTTAAACTTCGGCATTATTATTCCTCAAGTGCTTCAGGATTCACTGAACGTTCGGCTTTCCTGGCAAGTTCAACCATATGATCATACAACTCTTCAATTTTGAACGACTCATGCATCCCTTGTTCTTGTTTTAGGAGATTCATAAGCTCGTCATAAATCGCGAGCGCTTTATCGACTTTCGGGTTTGAACCTTTTGCATAGGCTCCAACATTGATAAGATCCTCATTTTCTCTATACGAGGCCATTAAGTCCCTTAAGAAAGAAGCTACAACTCTGTGTTCTCCGGTTACAACTTTATTCATAACCCTAGAAATAGATTGAAGTACATCGACAGCAGGAAAATGATTTCTCGAAGCAAGATCTCTACTTAAGACCACGTGGCCATCAGAGATAGCTCGAACAGCATCTGAGATAGGCTCATCCATATCATCACCTTCTACTAAGACAGTATAAATTCCTGTAATAGTACCAGAATCTGCCTTTGTACCGGCTCTTTCCATTAACTTAGGAAGCTTTGCAAAAACTGAGGGAGTATAGCCTTTTTGCCCAGGAGGTTCTCCTGACCCAAGACTAATTTCTCGATTGGCCATAGCAAAACGAGTTATTGAGTCCATCATTAAAAGAACATCATTATTTTTATCTCTAAAATATTCTGCAATAGTCGTCGCGACATAGGCTGCTTTCGATCTAATAAGCGGTGATTGATCAGAAGTAGCGACAACAATTACAGATCGCTTCAATCCTTCTTCACCAAGGTCACTTTCGATGAATTCGAGAACCTCACGTCCCCGTTCCCCAATCAATGCGATAACATTTATGTCTGCATTAGTATTTTGAGCAATCATACCTAGGGTCACTGATTTACCAACACCTGAACCGGCCATAATAGCAAAACGTTGTCCCATCCCCGCTGTCATAAAGCAGTTGATACTATGTATTCCTGTATCAAGGGGTTTTCTTATTGGAGGTCTCTGAAGAGGGTTAATCGGCTCTCCAAAAATACTTCTAACTTCATCTACTTCTGTACTGATTGGTCCTTTCCCATCGATAGGATTACCTTGAAAATCAATAACTCTCCCGAGAAGCCCTTCCGATAATTTTAATGTTGTGGTCAGTTCTTTTAAGTAAACTCTAGTCTCTGAGTTAATTCCCGAAAGTTCTTCATAAGGCATGGCCATACAACGATGACCATTTATTCCTACAACTTCGCCAAAACATTTGTCTCCAAATTCAGTAACAAACTCAACATTACTTCCGATTACAGCACGACTAAGATTAATCTCATAAATCCCGCCCTTGTTCGAATGAACTTTTCCAACTTTCTCATAAGGAATCGAGTAGTCATATGCCTTAATAATAGGAGAAAAATCTAGAGACAAGTTACTCATTAGGCTCCTCGTCATCTTTGTTATCTTCAATTATTGGTTCTTCGGCAGGAATATCTAAATCCAAGACAGGGTCATCCTTGAAAGGAAGTCCCACATTTGAAAATAGCTTATCTAAGTTTTTAAATTGAACACCAATTCTTCCATTCAAAATACCATTCTCAGATTGAAGTACTAAACCTGGCAGGTCTAGACCATGATCCATCTCTACTCTTACATTAGTAAGTTCACCTAATCTATTTTGAACTTCTTCAAGAACTTCACTCATGCCATCAAAAGAGCTTTGGTTAACATGAATTAATAAGTTCGACTTCGTTTGCATTTCGAGAATTAGCTTCTCGAGAAGTCTTTCAATATACTCTCCGTCGTCCTTTAATTCTCTTAAGATAATCCACTTAGTTAGTGTCTTCACCGTTTCATATACTTGAAGTCTTTCATTTTTTAGCATCTCAGATTTAGTTCTAAGAACATCGTTAACCATTTCGCTTAAAGTTTGAATTTTTTCATCCGTAGCCGCTTGAGTTTCTCTAAAAACTTCATCGCGTCCATCTTGCTGACCTCTTTCAAATCCTTTAGCGTAGGCCTCTTCTTCTATTCTTAAAAGCCTACGGTTAACTTCATTTTGAATCTGATTTTCTCTTTCATTTTCCTCTTGCTGAATCATCCCACGATGTTCTCTAACAATTGGAGCAACTTTAAAGTTACTACGAGCCGCATGATCTCTTTCAATCTTTATAGTTCTTTCATGCTCCTCTTCTTGTCTTGGACTAACCTTATTGATGTCCTGAAACTCATAGTCAGTAGTCGACTCGTTCAGAGGAGTGCCTTTCAAGTCCTGAAATTGATATTCACTAACATCTAACACTTTTGCCTTTTCCATAACTAAGCAACCTCTCTCAATTCATTAAACAAGGGCATCACCTTCACCACCTCTAGAGATGAACGCTTTACCTTGACTCTCAAGCTCTTTAGCTTTGTTAACAATCTCAGCTTGCGCTTTTTCCACATCGGAAAGCTTCGTCGGTCCAAGGGCCTCCAAGTCTTCCAGTAACATGGTTGCCGCACGGTTTGACATGTTTTTGAAAAGCTTCGCTTTAATATCTTCAGGTGCTGTCTTAAGTGCGATAACAAGTTTTTGGTTATCAACCTCTTTAAGAAGAGTCTGGATACCTTTATCATCCACAAAAATAAGATCCTCGAAAACAAACATAAGTTTTCTGATTTCTTCTGCAAGCTCTGGGTCTTTCTCTTCCACTCGAGACATAATGTTCTTCTCGCTGGACTTGTCCATCATATTTAGCATATCTGCGATTGGCTCCACTCCACCCAGCTGTTGAGTATCGATTGAACCAAGAGTAGAAAGCTCTGTCTTAAGAACATCATCTAATTGTGCGATTAGTTCTGGTGAAACATAATCTAAGTTTGCAACCCTTAGAACAACTTCTGCTTGAAGTCCTTCTGGTAGTCTTCTTAAGACATCCACTTTTCTTTCAGCATTTAAGTGAGCACATATAAGTGCAATTGTTTGTGGATGCTCATTAATTAAGAAGTTCGCTAGAGTTCTCGTATCAACAAGTTCTAGTGATTCTAGAGTGTTTGAAGTTCCCACATCAACAATCTGACCTAGAAGTTGTTTTGCCCTATCTTCACCTAGAGCATTGATTATAAAATCACGCCCACGGTTCTCAGAGAAAAGAAGATCGTTTTCTTCATTCAGCTGCATATAGAAGTCCTCAAGGACTTTCTTAATTAGCCAAATAGGTGCCCTACTTACGTTCGACATGGCGTTAATCATACGCTTCACGTCGTTATCTCTCATATGAGAAAAGATAAGCTGAGTTGTCTGAACCCCTAGGGAACTTAAAAGGAGACCTGCCTTATCTTGTCCAGATAATAAGCTATACTCCAAATCGGGATCTATATTTGCTTCTTCCGCTGCCACGACACTTTCCTCCGTTAGGCAATTTCTTTATTTGATTCAGTCGAGTGAATCATTTCATGAACAATCTGCGCCGCCTTTCCAGGGTTTGCTTCTACTAATGAAATTAACTTCTCTCGCAACATATTTCCTTCAATCTTTTCAGGATTGAGTTTTTCTTCTATCTGGGGCAAGGCATCTTCTAGACCTGGTAACTTCTGATTGGCCTGTACTTTCTCAAGCTCTTCAAGTGTTTTAGGTAAGAAATCCTCAACCGTTTCAACCGTGTTATCAGTAACCCATTGGATAAATGGTCTTACGACTAAGAAGAAAAAGAGTGAGATGGTTAAACCGACAGCAAGATACTTCATTATATTCTTAAGAAGTTCTCGGTTTTCTCGCTCTCTCATCGCCGCATCAATTGCAGCGAGGTCCTCTTGAGCAAACTCCATATTCTTTATTGTTAGCTGGTCGCCTCTTTTTGCATTAATACCAATAGTACTGGCTACAATTGCCGAGAAGTTTGCTAGATCTTCTTCCGACCATCTTTCGTACTTCGTCTTAGTTCTTCCATACTCATCTACAACGGCAACCCCATTTTCATCTAGGACCGGCACTCTTTTTCCATCAAGCATGACGGCTACGCTTACACTTTTAATTCCAGCAGTAGGCTGCTTTGATCGAATTACCTTTTTTGGTACATTGTAGTTCTTAGTCGTTAGATTCTTATCAACATTATTTCTAGTCTCAGGGATACCTGGTTGAGGTGTTTCCCCCGGAAGATTAGACCTTGCTCCAGGAATCCCCTGTGGACTTGGTCTTGATCCGTTGATTCTCTGTGAATTTTTAACTTCAGAAAGTACTGCAGTATTCTCTTGGTCATACTTAGTTTCTTCAGCAATCGACTCTGTGAAGTCCATGGCCACAGCAACTTTAGCAATAACTTTTCCTTGTCCTACAACTTTTTGGAGAATCTCTTCAACTTGAGACTCATATTTTCGATTAAGTTTACTTTCCAGTGCCATTCTATTTGCCGTATTGGCAGTCATGGCATCACCGATATTCTCTGATAGCTTTTTACCTCGAGCATCTAAGATCACAACCGCTTCTGGTCTCATTCCATCGATAGAACTTGATACTAAACTTTGGATTCCCTTGATTTCTTGAGGAGTAATAGTCACTCCTCTTTGAAGCTCAAGAACAACTGAAGCTGAAGGTGGTTTCTTTTCAGAAACAAAAGGACTTGATTCAGGGATTGATAAGTGAACTCTAGATCTCTTAACACCTCTTATATATTTAATTGTTTTTACTAATTCACCCTCAAGGGCTCTTTGACGGTTTACTTTTTGAACAAAGGTCGTAGTTCCAAAAGATTGCTTATCAAAGACTTCATAACCAACAGTTCCTGAAAATGAAACTCCCATTGTGGCTAATTGTAGCCTCCAGATCTCAACCATATCCTCAGGAATCTTGATTGTTTTTCCATCTTGGGCAGTTTGATAGGGGATTTTCTTCTCTTCAAGGATAACAGCAATTTTTTTACTGTCCTCTCTATTAAGGTATGTATAGAGTACTTGAAACCTAGTTTTTGATGCCCAAATTGAGACACCGACTAGTGAGATTAGAACAAATATACCTACGGCAATCAGCCCCATTCTCTTCCCTGGCTCTAGACCAATGAAGAATTCTTTAAAATTATTTACGACCTTTTCTATAAAATCCTGCAAGTGAATCCTCCTGATTCGCTAGGTGAGATTTCTGGCGTCCTGCCTACTCAGCCCTGCAGTTAACTTCTTAAATCTAAACCTGCATTCTCATAACTTCTTTATATGCATCAATTACTTTCATTCTTACTTGATTCATAGCTTTAAAAGCAATGTCTGCTTTTTCAACAGCTAAAAGTGTTTCGTGGAGATTCTTTGACTCTCCTGTTACTAACTTTTGAATGGCCGTATCAGCTTCTTTTTGAAGCCCGTTAACTTCATTGATGCTACTTGAAAGCATCTCTGAAAATGATTTCCGATTATCTGTTCCTTTCAATTCATCTTTAAAAAGAGAAGAGTCCAGTTCGTTAAAAGACTTCGTATCTAGCTTTGCACTCTTGGTCCATTTACCAGCATCATAGTTGCCTAGAATTTGTTTTAGAGAACCTGTAGTTTCAATACTCATAATTCACCTCTCGGTTATTTAGTCAGTGACTAACGTCCGATCTCCAGGGCCTTAAGGGCCATACTCTTCGTTGTATTCATTGCGTTTATATTGGCTTCATATGATCTCGATGCCGAGATCATATTCGCCATTTCTTCCATAACATTAATATTCGGGTAAGCTACATAACCCTGCTCATTTGCATCAGGATGGTGAGGTTCATACTTTAAAATAGGAGGTTTGTTTGTGGATATGACTTCCGTTGCATGAACTTCCTTAGCTTGAGCATCGAGCTCACCCTCTAATATTTCACCAAAAGATTCCCTTGCTGGCTCTGCCCCAAACACCACTTCTTTTTTACGGTAAGGTCCACCTTCCGCTGTTCGTGTAGTCTGAGCATTCGCAATATTTGAAGATATAGCTCCCATCCTCTTGCGATTTGCAGCAAGACCAGAAGCGCTAATTTTCAAACTTGTAAGCAGGTCCATAAGTTCCTCCTAGTTACCTTTCAGAATTGATGGC
>JAIBDQ010000236.1 GCA_024686135.1 Halobacteriovorax sp.
AAACCATGAGGCCACCAAGCAGATTAGAACGACAGCGGGTACGGGCCACAGGAATTTACCCATGATTCCACCCATAAAAAAGAGGGCTCCAAAAGCCACCATCGTCGTTAAGATCGTGGCAGTCACAGGACGAATTGTCTCCATAGCAGCTTCTTCAGCGGCTTCCTCAGGGTCCTCTCCATCTTCAATTCTTTGATAGAACTGCTCAGCCACTATTATAGAATCATCAACAAGCATTCCAAGGACTAAAATTAAAGCAAACATGGAAATAAGATTTATAGTTACCCCCATCAGACTCATAACAATAAAGGCCACCATAAAGGCGATGGGTGCACCTAGAGATGTGACTATAGATGTAGATGAATTTAAGAAAAGAAGAAGACAGAAGAAAACTAGGACCATTCCCATCATTCCACTATCAGTAAGGATATTAAGTCGTCTTTTAACAAAGTAGGAATAATCATCGGCGTAGCGATATTTTATATTTTGATATTTACCATTCTTAAAGAACTGCTCGACTTTATCTTTAACTTTAGTCGTGGAAGTAATGGCATCAGCAGATCCTTTTACTTTGATATCTAAGAAGATGGCCCTTTCACTATTTGATCTAAACAAAATAGTATTTGACTCAGGGGCTTGAGTGACACTAGAGATGTCTCCCACTGTCACATTCTGACCCGTACTATTTGATCTAATAACCACATCTTCGATGTCAGAAGCTTTTTCAAATTCTCCTACTGTACGGATAAAGATGTCCCCTCTATCCGACTCTATTTTTCCTGCCGATAAGTTTAAGTTTCTCTGTTTTATAGAGCGGCTAACTTCACCAAGTGTTACTTCATAGTTATTTAACTTATTTGGGTCTACTGAAACGCGAATTTCATCAGGCCGATAACCTTTTAAGTTAATAAAGGAGATCTCTTTTATTTCTCTTTCAAGTTTATCCCTAAGATCTTTAGATACTTCTCTTAAGTCATTATAAGATTCAGAGGTGAGGACAACTTTAATTATACCTCTCGTTTTATTATTTGCGGATACAACAACTGGAACTTTCGCATCTTCCGGTAAGTCATCTACGCTATCGACGGCACTTTTTATATCTTCTACAACTTGTTTTAAATTATAATCAGGATCGATCTCCATAAACATAATGGAGGCACCTTCCGCAGAGAGACCATTCAAGGTCTTAATCCCTTCGACTTCTTTTATTTTTCTTTCAACTGGAATAGTTACTAGTTTTTCCACATCCTCTGAAGAAGAACCTGGATAATTAACCCTAACCACAACTACATCAAAATCAACTTGAGGAAAGGTTTCTTTTTGCAGGTTGTAGACAGTTACTCCCCCAACAATCACGATCATCACCGTAAGTAGGTTTACGAGGAGAGAATTCTTAATAAAATATCTTATTACAGATCTCATTTAAGTAGATACTCCTCAAGCGTCCCATATAAACTGGCCAATCTAAAAATCATGCCCTCACGTTCTGCCAAATACTGAACAAAGTTTCTTTCCGTATTGATAAGGGACTCTTCTGCTCTAATAACTTGGTCAAGATCGGCTCGCCCTCTGTTATAAAGCTTAGTCATTTCTTTTAGAGCTTTCTTTGCCAGGTCTTTTCGCGCTTTAACTGATTTAAGGTTTTTCTCTAAAAGTTCTAATTGAGTTAAAAGTGATTCTTCTGACTTTAAGAAATTGATCTTTAACTTATCCTTTTCCATTTCAGCAGTTCTAAGCTCAATATTATTTTTAGCTCTCGCTATCTTTTGACTTTCGTTACCAAAGGTCCAAACAGCATTTAAGCTTAGGATAGTTTCTGAAGCATTACGGCTTCCAAGAAGCATACCTTCATCAATCGCCGTTGATTTTTGAGTATCATAATCATTCACATTGTATTCAAGGCCAGCATTAACGGTGGGCCAATAACTATAATTAACATTTTCTTTAGAGGTTTTTAGTGCTTCAACCTTTTTTTCTAATGAAGTGATCTCCAAATTTCCTGATGAGTTACCTGCCGGGATAGTTCTCATATCTAACATTCTGGCATCAAAAGGCTCTACCTCTTTACGAGTAACATCCCTATGAAGTGCATTTGAAAGCGACTCGAGACTAGTTTTTCTTCTCATCTGGGCTGACTTAACTTGCTCTTCAGCTGAGAGAAGTTCAATCCTTGCCTGAATTAGGTCGACCTTTTCTTTAAGACCATCCCTAACCCTTCTCCTAATAAGCTCTTTTCTTCTTTTGGCCCTATCTAGTGCTGCTTCTTGAAGCTTTAACAGAGAGAGGTTTAGTTTTGCTTGGGAGTATGTTGTAGCAAATCCATAGAGTGAACTTTGAAGATTATGTTTAATTTGCGCTTCTGTTGAATCATGAGTTTGTTCTGCTGTTTTTAGTTCACTATAAAAACTTCTCCCTAAAAAGTTAGCCCCAAGATCTTGAGTATATTTAAATCCTTGAACAAAACCATTTGAGGCCTGAGCAGAAGTCGGTGACTCATATTTAACAAGAGTATTATTTAAGGCAAACTCTCCGCCCCAATTAAAACCTTTTCCAAGAGATAATAAATGAGTTGTCGTTGTAGTATCTCTCGTGGCGAATGCCCTTACTTGCTCAAGATTATCATCTTCCCTATTACCAGCGTATGTTAACGACCAAATCTTTTGTGCTTCTACTGAAGAAATATTTAAAAAACTCGTATCGATCTGAGCTTTTGATTTAAGCACAGTTGAATTTGATTTCAGATATTCCTGAACGAGCTCTCTAAGAGAAGCATTGGCAATTGAGCTGAAAGTAAAAAAGAAAAAAATAAGTAGTAGTTTCACTTAGTTAGCCTTTGAAAGAATTGCGATTTTTTATCATGATGAACTCCAATTGACTATTCAATTGTCATGGTGCATAACACATCTCTAAGAGTGAAGAAAGTTGTCGCCGGCTTTTGTTCTTTCGGGAACTTAGGCGGGAGGAAAGTCCGGGCACTAAATGGCAGTCTAGTGGGTAACGCCCATCCACCGCGAGGTGAGGACAAGTGCAACAGAAAGCAAGTACGGTGGCTTCGGTCACGCAGTAGTGAAACCAGGTAAACTCTAGACGGTGCAAGCTCAAATAGGCCTATGCTTAAGGACGGCCAGTCCGAGTAGGCGGGTAGAGTGCTTGAGTCGCTAGGTAACTAGC
>JAIBDQ010000073.1 GCA_024686135.1 Halobacteriovorax sp.
AAAACGGAAACAACGGGAAAAACGGGGAAAACGGAAACAACGGGAATAACGGGGAAAACGGAAACAACTGCGAAAATGGTGACAATGGAACCAACGGTGACAACGGCGAAAATGGTGACAATGGAACCAACGGTGACAACGGCGAAAATGGTGACAACGGAGAAAACGGTGACAACGGAGAAAACGGTGACAACGGCGAGAACGGTGACAACGGAGAAAACGGTGACAACGGCGAGAACGGTGACAACGGCGAGAACGGTGACAACGGAGAAAACGGTGACAATGATGACGACGTAGATATGAAGTTTAAGTTGAAGCCATTAGTTATTTTTGATGTTGATGGAATTCAAAGAGTAATCAATATGACTCCTGAGCTTAAAGAGTCAGGCGTTCTAACTAGTGATGTAAATAAGAACGGATACCAAGTACAAAAGTACAGCACAATGATTGGTGGACTTGGAGTTCTTGGACAGTTCTACTTTGAAAATGCTAGCGATTTAGTTGAGTTACTAAACTTTAGTGTTGGCCTAGCTCCTGTTAAGTCTAAAACTGCAGTGTTTAACTACTACGTTCATGATGCAAAAGAACTTAAAGTTACTAAGAAGAAGATACCTTACTCAGCTACTGATCTAAATGAGTGGCGAATTGGTGACAATGTATTCTTTGAGCAAGCTGGTGGAATGCTTTATACGGCAAGCGCAGGAATTAGTGTCTTCTCTACTGGGGTAACAAAAGTGGACCGTGGTGCATGGAGAGTTTATGTTGAGAAGATTGATGATGAGAAAGTTCTAGTTTCTTATAGCAGAGCTAAGCTTGACTCAACTTCGCTTTACTCAGGAACAATCGCGATGTCTGTTTCGACGACTAAGTTCGATGATAAAGGTGAAGGTTTCTCTTTTGAAATGGATCTAAGTGATTATGATACGTCAAAAGCTTATGAAGACCTACTTAAAGGAAACGTTGCTCCTACTCAGCAAATGTCAAAAGACTTCTTGAACCCATTTGTTGAAGAAGTGGATACTTTTGATTACTTAACTAAAGGAAAGGTTAAGTCATTTGTATTTGGTGTACCATTTATCAATGTTGCTAACAGTACTGGTAGAATCTACAACTTCCTTAATGTTGATAATTCAATGAAGGGATTTAAAACAACTTCTGAGTATAGTATTTTCTTTAAGTCTACTAACGGAAGACTTATTACTAAGCACACGAATATGGCCAAAATCTTTAAAACAGGTGTTGCTAAAACGACATTTGATAATGATGAAAAGGTAATTGTTGATAATCTTTCTCAGCTAGAGTGGTTCTATGAAAAAGACCATGCTGACGGGAAAGACTTAACAAAAGCTCTTAAGAAGCTAAGAAAAGAGACTGGGTTTGATCTTCCAATCAAAGCTCCTAGCAAAAGAACTGATCTTAAGTATTTAACTGTGAAGATGACTGTTAAGACTGGAGTTAAGTTTGCTAAGGCGATGGGAAGTCTTTCTAGACCTACTACTTTAGGAACTCTTATTCGCAAGGCTACTAAGAGAATTGATACTTACCTTGCTAAAGGTGATATCGATAATCTTTGTAAAGGTTCGACTAGTACTTGTAAGAGATCTCTTGTTGCAGAAACGACAAAAGCTCTTAAGGCAATTGCTAGCCAATCTAAGTCTCTAACTTCAGTGGCTTCGAAAGAGTTCACTAAGAAGACGGCTAAGCTTGGTAAGCTGATTTGGAAAAATAAGTTTGTCGTACAAGCAGTTATGGATAAAATGGCAGAATGTGGAAGCCAAGTTGATATTCAAGTAGCTGGTGAGAAGGTATCTAATTACCAGACTCAATCGATTACTCAATATGATCAAAACTCTTGTTTTTAATTTGAATTAAATTTAAAATCTAGGAAGGGGCCTCATGGCCCCTTTTTTTATGCGAGGGTAGATGAAAGGATTATTTTCGATAGATTTAAGGTCATTGGGACTGTTTAGATTCTTTCTTGGGATTGTACTTATCTTTGATTTTTTTAATCGTTTTGGGCTTGTTGAAGCATTTTATAATGATGATGGAATTATTGATAGAGCTTACCTAATAGAGAATATCGCAATCAATTGGAAATTCACCCTATTAAACTTAAATGGAACTTCTCTTTTTGCTCATCTCTTAGCTTTTATAGGGGTAATATTTTCAGTTTTATTTACCATTGGGTTTAGAACTAAGTTTTCAGCTATTATAGCTTGGGTCTTATTATATTCATTCCAAAATAGATTTCCGATGATTAATCATGGAGGCGATAATCTTCTAAGGCTTTTGTTGTTTTTCTCTATTTTACTACCCGTTCAGGCACGATTTTCGATTGATAAGCACTTTGGTAAAGGAGTTGAAGAGGATAAAGACGAAATAAGCACAAGTTTTAGCTTTCTTATCTATTTACAAATATTTTTAATGTACTTTTTTACTTTCTTTTATAAGTGGCATCCCTCCTGGTTAAAAGAATTAGACTCTCTTTATTTTGCTATGAATATAGACCTCTATACGACAGTCATGGGAGAGAGCCTTTTAAACTTTCCAAATATTATGAAAGTCTTATCCTTTTTGACTCTTTGGGTTGAGGGGATTGGTCCTTTGCTTCTTTTTATTCCTTGGAAGAAAACATTCTTTCGGAATTTGGCGCTACTTTTGTTTTGGGGGCTGCATTTAGGAATTTTATTAACGTTACATTTAGGAAACTTTCCTTGGGCCTGCTTAGTATTGTGGGTACCTCTTATCCCAAAAGAAAACTGGGATTTCCTTAAACGAAAAAGAAAAAAAATGGAGAAAGGATATACACTTTATTATGACGTCGATTGCGGATTTTGTCGTAGGTTCTGCTTGTTTTTAAAAGAAGTACTCTTTCTAGAAGAATTGGAAATCTTAAGTAGTGACGTGGATAAGAAAGTGTTCTCTACCATTAATCATGAGAGAAGCTGGCTATTAAAATATAATGATCAGTCTTTTTTTAGATTTGAAGCTTTTTCAAAACTAATTGAAATAAGTATTTTCAGGTTTCTCTCACCAGTCTTCAATTTATCAGTTGTTCAAACATTGGGGCATTGGGTATATCAAGTTTTATCCAGTAGACGTAATCTTCTTGGAACATTATTTAATAAGTATTCAGGCGGAGCAATCAAATTAAAACCTAGCAAGATAGGAAGTCTATTTGCCATATATATAATTTGTCTTTCTACGGCCTGGAATTTCGAAGGATATCTAGGTTTCAAAAAGTTTGATATTAGGGATCCATTTACGAGTACAGCCTTTTTCCTAGGTTTAAATCAACAGTGGAATATGTTTGCTCCAAAACCAATGAGTAATGACGGTTGGTATGTGGTTGATGGTGTTTTGAAAGACGGGAAGAAGTGGAATCCTGTTACAAATACTGAAGTTAACTTTGAAAAACCTAAATATTTGCAAGATACCGTAGATGGAACTCAGTGGAGGAAGTTTTTTGTTAATTTAAAGGCTTCAAAATACAAAGAATATCGATTGTGGTACGGTAAGTATATTTGTCGTAAATGGAACTCTAAAAATAAAAATAAGCTAAAAAGTTTTCAGATTAATTTTATGCTAGAGCGAACACCGAAAGATCAATCAATTAAGCCAGTCATTAAAAAAGATACGATTTGGAATCATAATTGTTTCTAAATGAATATTACGAAAAAGAACCCGACTTCTTTACGATTATCTCTTTAGGTAGCTCTCTCATATTATAGTGACTGGCCATGGAAAACCCATAGGCTCCCACATCCGCAACAGAAATTAGATCTCCAGACTTTAGCTTAGGAAGTGATCGACCTGTTCCAAAACAATCGGCCGTTTCGCAAATTGGGCCTACGATATCTGTTTTTATTTTTTTACCGGATCCTTTCTTTTCTGTGTAAATCTCGTGGTAAGCGCCATAAAGTGAAGTACGAACAAAGTCATTCATACCGCCGTCGACAATCGCAAAAAAACAGTCTTCGCTTTTTTTCGTTCGAACGACTTTAGTTATGAAAGCTCCGGCCCTGGCGGCAATAACTCTTCCTGGCTCAAAAACTATGCGAGTGTCATTTTCAAAGGCGTATTTTTTATAAAAGCTAGTTTTAAGTTGTTTTGAAATAAGATCCATATACTGAAATGGAGTGGAGAACTTTTTCTTTTCTTCTGGGCCGTAGTCAACCCCAAGACCCCCTCCCACATCTAAAAAGTCGAGGGGACGATTTACTTCTATGGCCAGAGTACCTAATTCTTTTACCGCTTTCCTCGTTGCCTTTAGGCAGGTTAGTTGTGAGCCAATATGCATAGATAGGCCAACAAGATCTGTATGAGTCCATAGCTTTTTATTTTTAACGGCCTTTAGGATATCTGATTTTAAGATACCAAATTTATGAGTCTTAAAACCGGTGGAGATATGTTTATGGGTTTTTGCATGAACCTTTGGGTTCAATCTAAAGGCAACGCGAGCACGTTTTTTTAATTTTTTTGCTTCAATATTAATAAGTTCTAGTTCTTCGATTGATTCAACATTGAATGAATAAATACCTGCCTTAATGCCCTTTATAATTTCTTCCTGAGTTTTACCAACTCCTGAAAAAACAATCTTTGAAGCCTTAACTCCTGCGTCGAGGGCCCGTTTGAGTTCGCCACCCGAAACGATATCAGCTCCAGCACCTGCTTTGGCCAAAGATTTTAAAAGCTTAAGGTTGGGGTTTGCCTTAAGTGCAAAACAAATAAGAGGGCGATTAATTTGAGCAGAATTGGCCGAGTCTAAGAAATAATTAAAATTCTCAACTAAAGTCTTCTCACTATAGAGATAGAAGGGAGTTTTTACCTTACCGGCAATAGTTGATAGTGGTATATTATCGAAGTGCAGCTTGCCCTTTTTGTAGCAGAGCGGCGAAGAATTCTTTTTTTCCATAGGAAAATGGTAACACAGACAATGAGTGAGTCTATCTTTAAATTGAAAAGTAAGTTTAAGCCAACTGGTGATCAGCCGGCAGCCATAGAGAGCCTTACTAAGGCCTTTAATGAAGGGGAGAAAGAACAAACTCTTTTGGGGGTTACCGGATCGGGAAAGACATTTACCATGGCCCATGTGATTCAAAATCTAGGTAAAAAAACTTTAGTTTTGGCCCATAATAAAACTCTAGCAGCTCAGCTCTATGCCGAATTTAGAGAATTCTTCCCAGAAAATGCCGTAGAGTATTTTGTTTCATACTATGACTATTACCAGCCGGAAGCTTATGTCGTGGGCTCAGATACTTATATTGAAAAAGATGCCTCCGTAAATGATGAGATCGACAAGCTGAGACATTCGGCCACTCGCTCTCTTTTAGAAAGAGATGATGTAATAGTTGTGGCATCAGTAAGTTGTATTTATGGAATTGGTTCACCTGATGAGTATAAAGATCAAAGAACTACATTATTCGTAGGTGATACCATCGATCGAGATGAGTTTTTAAAAACTTTAATCTCAATTCAGTACGCTCGTAATGATGTGGATTTTTCTAGAGGAACTTTTAGAGTGCGAGGGGACTTGGTTGAAGTCTTTCCTTCCCATGAAGATAGCGATGTTATAAGAATTGAATTCTTTGATAACGAAATTGAAAACCTTTCCGTGGTGGACCCATTGAGAGGAAAAACTCTCTATACCCTTCCTAAAGTGACTATTTATCCAAAGTCTCACTATGTTGTTAGTGATGATAAATTACAAAAGGCTATTGCGGCCATAAAGATCGAACTACGTGAACGCTTACAGGAACTTCAAAAACAAGAGAAATTAGTTGAGCGCCAGAGATTAGAGCAAAGAACTATGCTGGACCTTGAGATGATGGAAGAGATGGGATTTTGTTCGGGAATTGAGAACTATTCTCGTCATTTGACCGGTGCTAAAGAAGGAGAACCACCTCCAACACTTATTGATTTTTTAGGAAAAGATTTTCTAATGATTATCGATGAATCCCATATTTCAGTCTCTCAGGTTGGGGCCATGTATAAAGGGGACAGGGCCAGAAAAGAAAACCTCGTAGGTTATGGCTTTAGACTCCCTAGTGCCCTTGATAATAGACCTCTGCAGTTTCATGAGTTTGAAGAAAAACTCGATAAGGTCTGTTATGTTTCGGCTACACCCGGAAATTATGAGCTCGAGCATACAAAGGGTGAGTATGTTGAGCAAATCATAAGGCCTACTGGTCTTCTTGATCCCGTCATCGAAGTTCGAAACGCTAAGAATCAGGTCGATGATCTTCTTGTAGAAAGTAAGAAGGTGATCAAAAATGGCTTTAGAGTTCTTGTGACAACACTAACAAAAAAGCTAGCAGAGGAATTAACTAGCTTCTACCAATCTGCAGGAATGAGGATCCGATATCTTCACAGCGATATCGATACTCTTGAGAGAATGGAAATCCTAAGAGATTTACGTTTGGGAGAATTTGATATCCTCGTGGGTATAAACTTATTAAGAGAGGGACTCGATCTACCTGAAGTCGCCTTAGTTGGGATCCTAGATGCTGATAAAGAAGGCTTTTTAAGATCAGAAAGGTCTCTTATTCAAACAATCGGGCGGGCGGCCAGAAATAGCGAAGGTAGAGTTATTCTTTATGCTTATAAAGAAACTAAATCCATGGCCAAGGCCATAGGAGAGACAAAAAGAAGAAGAAAGATTCAGGAAGACTACAACACTAAGAATGGCATCACACCCGAAACTATAAATAAAAGTATTAGTGGGGGAGTGATTGAAACCCTTAGGGGGAAGAAGTCTCGTTCTAAGAAAAAGACTATTAAGTTTGATGAGCTTAGTATTGAAAATATTGACTCTCAAATAGCCGAGCTAAAGATTCGTATGAAGGAAGAGGCTCGTCAGCTGAACTTTGAAGAAGCCGCAAAAATTCGGGATGAGATCAAGCAACTTACGGAAGCGAAGATTCTAATTTAAGAAATCGTCACAGCACTATTCTACTGCCTTTTGCTAAGGATAAGGCTAGTAAGACGAGCAATTCTCGTTCTTGTTTCTATATTTGGGTTTTGATCCATTAAAACTTCTTGTAATTCATTTCCAAGCCCCATTTCATAGGCAAACTCGTCAGCTTCACACTGTGCCTTCAGAGGGTCAATAATTTTAAAAGAATGTCCTTTAACAATATGACCAAGCTCATGGGCCAAGACGGCCACACCCATCAATGGAGCACCAGAAGTTAGCATCTTTATTAAATCTGGGTAGACGAGAATTAGATGTGTATTCTTTTTAGTACCTAGTGCTGTTCCTAGGCGTCCATTTCCTTTTATAAAAAAGGCCTCTTGTTTATTTGGGTATAAGAAGTTTACGGCCTCTTCGGTTAAATTCTCTAGTAAGAAAACAAAGGCTCTTTTTACATAACGATCTTCACTGATCCAATTGTGATGAGAGCTTTTAAAAAACGCTTCTTTAATTTCAAGTCGTTTTTGATTGATAGATTTAGTCTTTCTTTTAAAGTAATTCAGCATAGAAGCCTCCTTAAAGCTTTTCGGTCAGGTGTATAAGGGGCTGAAGAAAGAGGGCTTGGCATCTCGATAGTGGCAAAGCTTACCAGTCAAAGGCAGAACCTTCGTAAATTCGGTAAGATAGAGCTATGTGGAAGACCTTAATAATTTCTCTTTTTGCTCTTGGATTCATTTATGAGGCTGCCGCCTACGAGCGATCAGATGCCTTTATCGTAAGAGTATTTGAAAAGCGTATTAGGGTCTTATCTCCAAAGAAATATAGCGATAGAAAAACCAGTGTTATTATAGAAAATAAAACCTTGGTAAAAGGGATTTATGAACTTACAAGAAAGTCTGGTAAGAGAATAAAGTATATATCTGTAAGGCCTGGTAAGTTTAAGGCCATAGAGCTTAAATTACTCAGCAAAAATGAAAGTTTTTATTTTGTTCCTGTTTCACCACCATTTCAAAAAGTAGAACTTATTCCAGGGAGTAGACCTTATGAGATTCCTCCGAAAGGATAAGGTCGATCGAACCATAATCATTATTTCTGATGTACACCTAGGAGCTGGGGCCATCGTTAATCAACGGCGAAACTATCTAGAGGATTTTCATTACGATAAAGAGTTGGTTGATTTCCTTGAGTATTACTCATCAGGAGACTACACGGGCAGGGAAGTTAAACTTGTTATCAATGGGGATCTTTTTGATTTATTGGCAGTTCCTTTTGTTAAATATTATGACGACGAGTTTTGGAGTGAAGAAGCGTCACTAAAGAAACTTGAAATGATTCTCGATGCTCACCCCGAAGTTATAACGGCAATTGATGGATTTCTAAAGCAGAAAAAAAAGTCAGCAGTTTTTATAATCGGAAACCATGACGCGGAATTTGTATTTGAATCTCTTCAAAAAATGCTTCTTGATCGATTTAGCGAGGAATCACAAAAGAAGTTTGAATTTAGGTTTGATCAATCGGAATACGTACCCGTTAAGGGCGTTGTTTTAAAACATGGTCATGAATACGAAGTGGCCCATCAGTTTGACCCTAAAGAAAGTATTATTGAAGATGAGAATGGAAAAAAATACTTTCTCCCTCCATGGGGCTCTTATTACGTGACGAGAATTATCAATAAATTTAAGGAAGAGCGACATTGGATAAATGGAGTTAGACCCATTAAAAGTATGCTTATTCATGGCTTTATCTTTGATACTCTGTATATGCTTAGATTTGGCTTAGCTAACGCCTACTATTTTATTATGGTTCGTTGTATTGCATTCTTTAAGCAAACGAAGTCAGTTCAAAGTCTCCTCTCTATGGTGAGAAAAGAACTAGCGCTTTGGAAAGATTATGAAGAACTCACTATGGATGAGATTAGTGAACGTGATGATATTCAAGCATTGATCGTCGGACATACCCACGAACCAGTCTTTAGGACTTATGCCAATGGCAAGATGTTTATAAATACTGGGACCTGGACAAAAATGTATCATATGGACTTCGGAAAAGGCGGAGAAGACGCAAGACTTACTTATGCTCAAATTGATGTACGCTATAAGAAGAATGATGAGCCAGAGCTAGATATAGCTCTCAACCAATGGGAAGGCTCTAATAAGCATCCTTTTAGTGAATTTAACTAAAGAATCAGGCAGCCTCTTCACTAAACTCAGATTTAACAATGGATATTAGGTTCTCCATCAGGTTCTCTCCAAAGTCGACCTCTAGGCCTGGCTTACGTTCCCCCCTCTCTAGAAGCTTTATAAGAGGTAAAATCATTTGCTCTCTACCGTCTATTTTACCCATTGAGAACTCAATTAAATGACTTGAACATCCTAGGATAAGCGCCAGTGGCTCAATTTGGTATTTTGTCTTACTATTAGGGTATCCATCACCAGAAGTTCTTTCATGATGTTCATTTATAATTTTTTTACAGCGCACGGAAATATTAATACCTGACTTTTTTATAAGGTGTTGGGAAAGACCTAGATGTTTTTTATGCTCATGGGCCATTCTGTCACCCATAAGGATTTGAGGTGAAGAGCTAAGCTTCATATCCATTTGAGTATATCCTAAATGAAATAAGTAAGAGGCAACAATTATATCAGCCAGGCTCTTGGTATCAGTAAAGTCAGACTCTTTTGCTAAAAAGTAGGAGAGGGCAACTGTTCTATTGATCAAGTTATCTTCAGTAGCTAGATTCTCAGCAAAATATCTTGCTAAGCTTACTGTATGATTCATTTTCTGACTAAAGACTAGGACTTCTTCTCGCATGGTTTGGATTAGCCTCATATGATTGTTGAGCTTATCTGCTTCAATAAATTCGTCCTCAAAATCAAAATCTATGACAATATTTGGTTTGGTTACTTGTTCTTCTATTTCTTCTGTCTTTAAAGAAGGGATATCAGACTGTTCTAACTCCATATGTTCTAAAAAAGTTAACTGCTGTTTTTTAGAAATTGCTAGTTTTCCTTTTCTTTGAATTATGTATTGGATAAAAGTTATTTTTTGTTCCGTAAGAGGAATATTAGCCTCTAAGTAAAGGTTGTAGGCCTTTTTACTGGGGTTATAAACATAAAGGTGGAAAGGGAAGACCTCTACATCTTTTAAGTGCTCAATACCAATTTCAAATAGCTCATTTTCAGGTACTTCAGTCATTATCCAAACATCCTATTCCAAAGGCCCTTTAAAAAGCCTCCTTGTTTTTTATTCTCTTTTTTGTTTCGTTCTTCTTCCTCTTTCATGGCCTTACGCTTTTCAAGGAGGATGAGATTGTCACTTGTTTCCATATATCGCCTTTCAGGTACTATATTGTCATCAGCTTCCTTTTTACCTTTTAACTTAAAGGGTAGTACTTCTGCGGGTGGGGGTTCTTTTAATTCATTATAAATTGCTGCCTCTCCATTTTCTTTATGTCTCTGACTTAAGTAAACCGCGCGGGCAGCTTCAAGGGTAACTTCGACTCTAGAAGTATTTTCAGACTTCATGCCATTACTAAAACTTACGATGGCAAAACCTAGGTGATCTACCCCTTCAAAATATGGGTAATAAAAATAGATCTTATCTTCTTGAAAGGTTTTGTCACTCCACGTCGGAAGTTTTAAGGAGCTCCAAGCAGGAAGCATTTTTTCTTTTAAATTATTCCATTGAGTTAACTTTTCTCCTGAACTAAGACTTTCATGTCCATTTAGGATCTCAATATAGTCTTCAGCATTATGGGACCGATAGAAAAAGGAGGTAATACCAAAGCCTCTCTCTTTATTGACTAGCGTACAAACTTGAGATAATACCTCGCTAGGTAAAACATCTTGGGTGAAATAGGTATTTAATATTTTGATGATAGACTCAATTCCTTTTGAATCTGGAAAGATAATTTCTTCACCTTCTTCTTCCGCTACCGTTTCTTCTACTATGTCTGCATCAAGAACAGTACCGGGGTAAATTTTTTCTTCTTTTTCATTTCTTTGTTCACTAAAAGATAATTCATTCTTTGTATCAGTTCCTTGTCTACTAATTGTGATACCGTCTTCACCGGCTCTTATCTTTTTATAATCGATTGTTTGTTCGCCCCAGTCCTTATTGGACTGAAGTAACTCTCTTTCTATTTCAGAAAGATCAGAAGTGTCTAAAACAATTTCTTCATTTTTATGTCTTAGTCTTTGAGCTAATATTTCTTCATTGTAATGATTTAATTTTTCATATTTGATAGCTTCTATGTTTTCTTGGCCGCTAGACCCATAATCTATCCCTGAACACTTTTCTAATTCGGAATGGTTTTTAATATTCTCCATTTCAAATGACTTCTCATCCCAGTCTCTTTCTTTTTTATATAAGTCTTCCTCATTTGCGAGAGCTTCTTTTCTTTTTCTTTCTTTTTCAGCGAGCTCTGCCATCTTCTCTTTTTTTAATTCGTATAGTTCTTCTAGCCGTTTTCTCTTCTTAGACTTTTCGGCATCTTCAGCCTTTACCTCGCCCTCTAAATAATCCTCTCCAAGATCATCAACGCTTGAATCTCCTGCCATGTCATCAAGGGATTTTTCTAGTGTTCCTTCTCCAAACAAATCATCATTATTTTGAAACTCTGTTGAAGATTCACCGCTATCATTTATGAATTCATCTGCTGAGAAATCACCAGTATTGTTCTCCTCTTTTTCTTTTCTAGCTTTTTGAAGTGGGGTTAAGGGGTCACGTTTCTTATACCTCTTCTCATGGGTCTGCTTCTTTTTTTCTTTTGAAGGAGATCGCATATATCCATCAGACTTTTCTGGCACATGATTTTTTCGATTTTCTCTTACGGCCTTGAGTAATGCGTTGGCTTTTTCTTTTTTCTTTTCAGCCTTTTCCTCTGCTTTTTCTTTTTGAACTAAGGCACTATTTTTTCTCTCATTTGAAGCTTCAGACTCTTTTTTGTTTGATTTTAAAGGGTCTGACGATAGATTTCCTCCGAGCTTATCCATTTTTGAATCTGCCGCTAGGGCATCTGTTTCGCTTTTGTCGGTTTCAGATTCTGCTGAGAGATCATCTTCATCCCATTTATTATTTGCAGGATCATGGTCTAAGATATCTTTATCTAGATGAGACCTATCTTCTTCTAAGTTAGCAGTCTCCTCATCATTGATCTGGTTTCTTCCTTCAAAGTCAGCTTTTAAAAGTGAAGCTTCTTTTGATTTGGTGTTCTCTCCAGTGCTCTGCATTTCTCCTTCATACTCGTCTGTACCTTCAGTTTCGGTTTGAAGATCATCTTGCTGAATAAGTTCTTTAACCGTGTCACCTTGAAGCAGGTCTTTTTTCTTTTCTACTTCTGAATCGCCAACCATATCATCTTTTTTATTTTCTTCGAAGTTTGTTTCGGCAGTTTCAAAATCTTCATTTAACTCATCAGTACTTTCCGTATCGCCTAGGTAATGGCTTTTGATATTATCCTCGTAAAAGCTTTCTTCTTCACCGTACTCTTTTTTCTTTTTTCCATAATCTAGTGCCGCTACTTCTCCTTCCCAATGAGTTTCTATCGCCGCTTCTTGCTCATTAACATCACCCTTGTCTTCTTTGTTTAACTTGTCAGTACTCGTATCACCCTCGAGATCAGAAGCATCTTTTTCTTTTAAACTCGGTCTTTTATTTGACTGACTACTCCAAACATTGTTTATCTTATCTGTTGTCTTGGAACCGTTTCTTTTTGCCTCTTCTTTTGCTTTATGCCAAGGTAGTTTACTCTTTTTATCTTCAGTAGATCTTTCAAGATCCGCTAATGTCTTTTCTTTAGGGTGGTCTTGCTTATTATTTTCTTTCTCGTCAATTTGAGAGAAGTTCGTCTCTGGACTTTCGTCTTCATCATGGAATTCAAATGAATTTCCGGTATATTCTTTTGGTTTACCTTTCTCTTCTTGCTTTTTTATTTCGTCAGATTTTTTTGCGCTTAGATCCTCTTGTTCTCTATCGTACTGATTGATCTTAGGGGAGTTATCTTTTACTTTTTCTTCATCTTCATGCTTAAAGAGAACCTCTTCCATATCATCTTTTTTTACAACGATTGAACGGAGCTGGAGTTTTACTTTGTACTGAAGGGTCTTTGCCGCAACACTATCTAAAAGTAAGTCAGTTAGGCCGAGCTTATTTAAACGGTCGACAATCTTGTGTGGGAACTGCTTAGGAGATAGGAGTATAACTTTAGATTGTTCTTGTTTTAGGATCCTCGTATTTTGTTGAAGCATTATAGAGCATAGTTTTGGGCTAGAGCATAAAGCTAGAAACTGTCCTAAGTGCGGAGCAATTTCTCTCATCTCATCTATCGTTTCGATTTCAAAGATCTCAATATTTTCAGCTTCTGCCGTTTCCTCTAACGATACCTTCAAGGCATTAAGGCGCTCAGAAAGAGGATGGAGAAAGACTAGCGGCTTCATTCTCATACAGTTGCTTATCGCCAAAACAGGCCAATTTATTGAGTATTTTCACCTTTATAGGGAGTTAATTTTTCATGTGATTTCTTTATAAAAGGACAACCGTTTTACTCGGTCACTTTTTTTATAAAAAGGGAAAATTTTTCTCAAGACCTTTTGAAATAACCCGAAAAGCTTTTAGGTCGGGACATGGTGTTCAGACTTTTAAAATTAATGTTCATAGCAGTAGGCTTAGGTTTCTCAAGGTGAGAGACAAGATCTAGGAAATAGGATCGACAATTTCCAAGGAGGATCTATGGGTCTACGTATCAATACGAACGTCCCTTCACTATCAGCAAGAAGAACCCTTGGCGTAAATAACGAGAAGCAGGCACAGACACTAGGAAAGTTGTCTAGTGGTACAAGAATTGTAC
>JAIBDQ010000094.1 GCA_024686135.1 Halobacteriovorax sp.
AATTTGTCCTCTTATTTTATAGTGATACTGTAGCAAAAACTTTGAGTATTAAAATTAAGAAGCTAGCGGAAGAAGTCCTGCAAAAACCGAACAACAAGAAACTCTCTAAACTTCTAAGTGAATTACTTGATAGAAATGCTAAAGAGTTGTACCAAACCCTAGGTCAAAACTCCAAAAATTCCGATTAATCTTAAGACCTTGCCTAAGTTCTCCGAAAAGAAATGAAGGAGCAGGCCATCTATGATTAAGAAAAAAGATGTTCTTATTGAAGAGCTAATTAATTCATTGAAAAACCTTGAGAGTGTAGGAAAAACTGATGAAGCTCATGAGGTTTTAGCCAAAAAAATTCTACGTTATGAAGGTCTTATTGAATTAGGTCAACTAACTTCTCTAAATCAAGATTTTAAAACAATAAAGAAAAAGGCCGTAAGTGTTTTAAAAAAATTATTAGAATCGGAACACGTTATTATTCATATAAAAGATCCTAAGAAAAATGAACTATACTACGTCCCTTCAGGGGCAGCGTCTGGTCTAGGTAAGTGTCGATCTAAAATTGATGAAACAAACTTTGTAGGTTCTTGCGCCCATCATATGGCAATTCTTCATATCGATGATGTTAAGTATGATATTCGCTCTGGAAGGATGACTTCTTATATAAAAGACCTAGAACCTAAAAATATGCTCCTGTCACCATTGGTTTCTAAGGGTGAGGTCTTAGGCGTTGTGCAAGCGATTAATTCGACTCATGGAAACTTTGATGAGGAGGATTATCATTTTGTGGATGCGGTCTCCAATCAGCTCACCAATGTAATAGAAAATACTCTCTTAATCGAAAAACTTCATAATCAATTTTTACAAGTTATCTCTGCTTTAGCAGATGCTATAGGTAAAAAAGATTCTTACACCGGTGGGCATACAAAAAGAGTGGCCCATTTTGCTGATTGTATAGGTAAAGAGATGGACCTTACGACTACCGATATGAGAGATCTTAAGATGGCAGCCGTACTTCATGATATCGGTAAAATTGGAATTGAAGATAAAATTCTTAAAAAAGAAACTGCTTTAAATGATGAAGAATTTAAAATCATGAAAGAACACCCTAGGCTGGGATATGAGATTTTGGGGCATATTGAAAGTTTACATAGGGTCGTTGATGGAATGAGATTCCATCATGAGAGACCCGATGGAAAAGGTTACCCCTTTGGCCTTAAAGGGGACGAAATTCCAACCATCGCTATGATTATTTCCGTTGCCGACACCTTCGATGCCATGATCTCCACAAGACCTTATCGGAAGGGACTTCCGCCGATGGTCGCCTACGATGAGATAGTAAAGTTTCGAGGTACTCAGTTTTCAGAGGATGTAGTTGACTCATTTTGTCGGTGGTTTGAGAAATCTAGTATGTATAAGTCACTAGAAGTAGATAAGAAAAGAAAAGCAAGTTAGAATATATTTAAGCAATAAAAAGGAAAACTAATGCTTGTTAGAGTTATCGGTGGACACGGTGGAACGTCCCCAGGATTCAAAACAACTTCTTACCTCATTGATGGAAAGTTGTTAATCGATGCCGGTTCAGTTGCATCTGGAATTCAAATTGATGAGCAAGTGCTTATAGATAATATTCTAATTTCTCACTCTCATTTAGATCATATTTCAGATTTAGCCTATATCTCTGACAATTGTTTTGGATTAAAAGGAAAACCTTTTGAAGTTTATGCTTCAAAAGTAGCTAAAGATAGCATCATGAAGCATTTGTTGAATGACGAGATTTGGCCTGATTTTACTCAACTTCCTACGAAGGATGATCCAACTCTTAGATTTCATGAGGTTGAAACTGAAAAACCATTTATGCTTGGTGATTATAAAATCCTTCCAGTTCAGGTGAATCATCCGGCCGGTGGTCATGGCTTTTTAATTGAAAAAAATGGGAAAACAGTTGTCTTCACTCAAGACACTGGGCCTACTGATAGGATTTGGGATTTGGCGAAGAAAGCTAAAAACTTAAAAGCTATTTTTACAGAAGTTAGTTTTCCAAATAAGTTAGAAAAGGTCGCCATTGATAGTTTTCACCACACTCCAAAAACGATAAATCTTGAAATGAATAAGATGCCCAAAGATGTTCCAATTTTTTTAGGACATTTAAAGCCCAATTATCAGCAGCAAATTATTCAAGAAGTAGATGAGCTATCCTCTGATAGGATCAGTCTTCTAACCGCAGATGATACTTCATTTGTCTTCTAACTAACTGTAAACTCATCGTCTTGTAAGGTTCTTTTTGCTTGTCAGCCTGCGCTGTAAAAGCCAAACTAGCGTATATTATTGATTTAAAGTTCGGAGATTCCTATGGGCTGGTTCAAACAAGTTAAGAGTCCAAAACTTAAAAGTTCGAAGAAAGTAAAGACTGATACTCCAACAGGTCTTTGGAAGAAATGTTCTCATTGCGGAGAAATTCTTCAGAGCGAAAGACTAAGAGAAAGTAATCAGGTTTGTCCCTATTGCGACCACCATTTCAGACTAGGTGCAATCGAAAGACTGGAACTAATCTGTGATGAAGAAAGTTTTCTTCCTCTTGGAGAAGACTTAACAACTTCAGATCCATTAACCTTCGTTGATAAAATTTCATATAAAGATAGACTTGATAAGGCCTTTGAAAAGACAGGCCTAAGGGACGGAACCTTAGCCGGAACTTGTACAATAGACGGAAAACCTGCTGCCATTGCTGTAATGAACTTCCAGTTCATGGGAGGTTCGATGGGAGTAGTCACTGGTGAAAAAATTGCACGAGTGATGGATGAAGCCTATAAGAAAAAGATTCCTGCAATCGTGATCTGCTGTTCCGGTGGAGCTCGTATGCAGGAGGGCATTTTATCTCTCATGCAAATGGGAAAAACTTCGGCATCAAGGCAAAGACTAAAAAATGCAGGCTTACCATATATTTCAGTATTAACAGATCCTACTACCGGTGGAGTTGCTGCTAGCTTTGCCATGCTTGGTGATGTAAACCTCGCTGAGCCAAAGGCCCTAATAGGTTTCGCTGGTCCTAGAGTGATCGAGCAGTCAATCAGACAAACACTTCCAGAGGGCTTCCAAAGATCAGAATTTCTATATGATCATGGTTTTGTAGATAGGATAGTTCATAGAAAAGATCTTAAAAAAGAGCTGAGCTTTTTCATGGATATGTTTGGTTCAAATACAAAGAAGAAAAAAAAGTCTAAGGTATAATATGAACCAAGACTTATCTTGGGATAAGGCCATAACTGATAGACTGAATTCAATGTTTGGCTTCGAAAAGTTTGATCCAACGACCGTAACTCTCTCTTTTGAAGAAAAGAAGAAGCTTTTTGAGCCCTTTATAAAATCCTTTAAAAAGAAAGATATCCAAATCATTACTGTTGCTGGAACTAATGGAAAAGGTGAAACCGCTAGGTCCATTGCTAGAGAACTTTTGAAGGAGAAGAAGAAAGTTGGTCTTTGGACTTCTCCCCATATCCTCTCAGTTAGAGAACGGTTTATTTTAAACGACGTTATTATCGCTAAAGATAAGTTCGAAGAACTTATTGAAAAGGTTCCGAAGCTTAGCTTTTATGAAAGCCTTTTATTTCTGTTTTGTCTTTGGATGGAAGAGCAAGAAGAATTAGATTTTCTCATTTTAGAGGTTGGGTTAGGCGGTAGGCTAGATGCCACAAATTTTTTTGATGCAAATCTTGTCTGTTTAACTTCTATCTCAAAAGATCACTGTGAAATCTTAGGAAATAGTCTAAGTAAAATTTTAAAAGAGAAGCTAGGAGTTTGTAGGTCCGATGCACCTCTTATTTCAAGTCTCACAAGTGATTTTCTTAATTCAGAAATTAAGGCTTTCACCAGAAAAAATTCTATTAAATGGATTAATACTAAAACATATTATGAAGACTTAAGTGGGATTCCTTATTGGGATCAAAATATGATAACTGCCCTTTTTGCTTCTGAATTTGTATTGCGAGGCGGCGAAAATATAAGAATTCCAAAGAAAAATGAACTTCCAAGGCCAGAAAGTAGTCCCGGACGATTTGAGCAGATGACATTAAAAAACAGAGGCTTTATCTTTATAGGTGCACATAATTTAGATGGTTTAAGGCATTTAGTGCAAAGCGTTTTTGAGAGGATAGATAGTGATCAGGAGATTGAAACCTTGTTCGCTCTTTCTGATCGTTCAGAAGAAGAAGTTTCTTCTATGATGGACGTTCTTCTTTCATGTCCGCGTATAGCAAATGGTGCTTGGGTATGTGAATTTGATCACCCTCGAGCTTTATCATCTAAAAAACTTTTTTCTCTTTTTCAAAAGAGAGAAAAAAATGGAAAGGAAAACATAAGGTTTGCTAAGGACTGGGCAAAACAAATTCATAACCATCATTCAGGAACAACTCTTGTTCTTGGATCATATTATTTTATTGGAGAAGTTCAAAAAATTCTTCTTAATCATAGCCGTCTTTCTTAGTTCAAGTTTATTAGAAGCGAGAGAATCTTTTCAGTTCAGCTTAGGCGATAAGGTAAGAGTTCTAAGTGATAAGGCCTTTCGAAAAACCAAAGAGAACAAATTTGAGGCCGTTGGTAATGTTATTATAACTCACGGTGACAACGCTATTTATGGTGAAAAAGCCTCCATGTCTTTCAATACGGGAAAGACTCAAGTCATTGGTAATGTCCGTTATATTGGACCAAATATAACCCTGCATGGGTCAGAGTTAAATTATAATTTTAAAGACCGTTACATGAACGTGAGGAATGCCCGAATTTTATCGGATAACTACGTCGTTCTAGGTAAAGAAATTACGAGACATTCAAATAATGATATTACAGGTATTGATGCGGAATACACGACATGTATTGATTGTCCCGAGTCCTGGAGTATTTTCGGAAGAAAAATTAAAATTACAGTAGGAGAATACGTAAAGATTTGGCATGCCTATATAAAAGTCAAAGGTGTCGTCGTTCTTTATTTTCCCTATATAGTTCTTCCTATTAAGAAGGATAGGGAAACAGGTTTGTTGTTCCCAAGCTTAGGCTTTAACTTTGATGAAGGTGTAAGGTTCCAGCAACCTTGGTTTTGGGCCATAGATGACTCAAAAGATATGACTATAACCCCTTCTTTTTGGGGGGACCGTGGCATAGGGGGGGAGGTTCAGTACCGCCAAGTAATTCGCGACGGAATGTGGTTTGAACTAAATCATTTAAATAGTTGGGATAGAATTTATGACTATAATAAAAATAATACGGAATTAACTGGGCGCCATTTCTTTAGACATTTTACAGACTGGGAGCATCACTTTAATACGAGTTCCTTTTTTAATCATCATCTTTATTTCAATGATGTTAGAGATCTTGATATAGAAAGGGACTATGATTTCTTCGCTGGCGAGAGAACCGAGGGTGCGGAAAATGGTGGTGGCACCTTTATGGACTTTAGGCTTCCACTTTTACAGTTGTCAGTAGAAGGAAACTTTAAACGAAATCAAATTTTTCCTGATGCCAAAGAATTTGATAATTCTTACGTGCAGGTCCTACCAGAAGTGAACCTATCCTTAATGCCTGTTAATTTTTTACAGACAGATGTTCCGCTTTTAAACAAATTTGCCTTTGGCTTTGATACAGAATTTGTAACTTTTAAACAGAATCATACAACAGAACTTAACTTAATAAGAAACGCCAGAAGGATAGATTTAGCTCCCTATTTATCATGGAACCTAGGTACTCTTGGCCCAGTTCAAGTTAGTACCAATGCTAAGTTAGACTATCAAACCTATAAACTTCCATATGAAACGAATCAATCATTCACTAAACAGGGGATGGTTTATGAAACTGAATTCTCCATGGCCGTAGAAAAAATTTTCGGGCTCGCTTATAAAGAATATGTACCAAGTGAAAGAATTGATTTTAAGAAACTAAAAACTAAGACGAAAGTTGAAACAGAGCTTGGAGATAATCTCATAGGTAAAACTCCAATTTTTTCTGGCCAGTTAGCAAAAAAAGATTTCTACCGAGAAAAGAAATCCTATCGACACCAGCAAGAGTATAAATTAAAGCATTACTTCTTATCCGACCAAAAAATTAGAGGTAATACGGACTTTAAAAATCAAATCTCCCTTGAAGATGCATCAGGGCAATTTGATTACCGGGATGCTATTAGGGAACAAGAATTTAGACTCTCTCAGGTTTCTTCTAAGACCTCTTTGCCACTTTCAAATACACTTGAAATCCAATGGAATAACTCATTAATTAGAAAGACTGCTAATTCCACAGATTTAACTGGGGATGACCGTTATCTCCGTGATAACTTTATTTATGATCGCGTGGCCTATTTCAATGTGTCGCAGGGTTATGATCTTGCTGTCCAAGCAGATGAGCTCGACGAAAAGCTAACGAGACTTTTCGTTTCAACTGGGGCTAGTGTGCATAAAACTAGCTTGAGCCTTAATGAATATTATTTTTATGCAAGTAATGAACATATTTTATCTATGAACTTAACCCAGGAGTTTGGGCCACATTACGTAAAAGCTTCCTTTGAGTACAATAGCTTTATTGAACCAATTTTTAAGTTTATCACTTTAGAAACCGGAATTTCTGCAACTAAGCATTTTGATTTCACGGTAGGTTATGATTACGATATAGATCAAAAGAGGAATTTAAAAAGTATCTACAAGGTTTTATATACCCCTCTTAATAACTGCTGGAAAATGGAAGTGGCTCATCAGAAGACAGTTATTGATACTAGCTTTAGTTTAAACTTTCTAATTAATTTTAATGATAAGAATTTTAAATCAATCTCAGATTTTAATTAATATGAAAGTGCTTATAGTCGATTTTGAAGATAGTTTTACTTTTAATATTCAGGGAATGTTAAAAGAGTGGGGAATTCCAAGCGAGGTTCTTAATAATAAAAACCTATCTCTTCAGCATATCAAAGATAAGTCCTATCAGACGGTAATTTGGGGTCCAGGACCTGGGCACCCTGATGAATACTCTAGTGCCTCACTTATAATTGAGGAGTTATTTAAAGAGTCTAAGGTTTATCAAATAGGGATTTGTCTCGGTCATCAGCTTATATTAAAAAGTATGGGTTATGAAATTACTGAAGCCCCAATTAAAAGACACGGAAGAAGAGACGAATATATAATTCCATCCTGGGAGGAGTTTAAAATGGCCTCTCACGGTGAAAAACTGTCAGTTCAATACTACAGCTCCCTTGCCGTTAAATATGAGGGAAATCCGGTTTCGGGACTCGAGGTGACAAATAAAAATGGGGTGATTGACTCAAGTAAAGGGGCTAATCATCTGAGTTTTCAATTCCATCCAGAGAGCGTTGGTACAAATTGCCCAGAAGTATTATTTTATAAGTGGCGTAAATCCTTGATACAATAGAGAAGTGAAGACGCGACTTCGGCTAGAAGGGATCTATTGCCCAGAAACCATAACTCATTTAGAAGAAAGAAAAATCCAAGATCTTGGATTTGATTTTAGACCCAAAAGTTTAAACTTTCTGCAGCACTATAAGTTTCTAGAAATTTTAGAAAGTAGTTTTTCTGTTAATAGAAAATATTGGCTTCACTTTGATAATGAGCACCCGGATTTAATCAAGAAATTGATCGTTGATAGTAAAGAAGTGTTAGGGAAACATGGGGCAACGGCTGAATCATTATATTTAGAATTCAGCGACTCCAAAGATGCTAGCTTCTATGATCAGTTTGATTCTAAATTTGCTTGGAATTTTACGGATATGGAAGGTTTAAAAAAGGTTATTCAAGCTAAAAATCTCTCCGTTCTAATCCTGCCATTTAGTGAAATAGAGCATTTACAAAATACCAGTAAGTTTCATGAGTTTGTGGCCAGTTTTCATAAGACAACCTTTGAGGCCCTTCATGAAAATAAAATAAAATTGGCGCTTAAGGCGGATTGGGATTCAAATCTTTTTCCAAGTCTTTTTGAGTTTATAAAGTTCGATTTTTGCAGTGTGCCTGTGAATCAAAAAGTAGAAAAGAGCTTTAGACAAATTGATTATGGAAAATTTGATAAGAACCTCGATTTTTATCAAAACCTCGACTTCTAAAATACCTTTGATTATATTGTCCTCATGAAAATTTTAATTTCAAATGATGACGGAGTGCATGCTCCAGGTATAAAAATTCTGGCCGAAGAGCTTAGGAAGATTGCTGATGTGTGGGTTGTGGCCCCACTTGAGGAGCGCTCTACCACCGGTCATACACTAACCCTTGATCACCCCATTAGGATTATTCAATTAGAAAAGCAGGTCTATGGCTGTAGTGGTTATCCAGCGGATTGTTCCTTGATGGGTTTTGCTCATATCATGAAAGATAATCCGCCTGATTTAGTTATTGGGGGGATCAATCGCGGTGCTAATTTAGGCCAAGATGTTTATTATTCGGGAACAGTGGCCGTGGCAAGAGAAGCTGCCTTTCATAAAATTCCATCTATGGCCGTTTCTACAGTGCTTGATTTTCAAAACTTTGATGAAGAAGATGCCCATTATCATACGGCCGCAAAGTTTGTTAAAAAACTAGTTATGAAAGATGTTCACAAACATATTCCTGAGTATCATTTACTAAATATAAATGCTCCAAATTTAGCAGAGAAGGATATTGCTGGTCATGAAGTAACCACAATGGGATTTCGAAACTATTCTGAAGACATTCAAAAACGGCAAGATTTTCGAGGTCGTGATTATTTTTGGATTGGTGGAATCTACAAAGGCCACTGTCCATGGGAGTCTTCAGATGGGGAGGCAATTTCTGCCAAGAAAATCTCTGTTAACCCCTTAAACCTTTTAGGCCGTGAATCCGATAAAAAAGTAGATTGGCACCGGATTTTAGAAGAACTTTAAGAGTCTAATTTATCCGGTACTTTAAGGGTTTACTGGATGAAATTACTTTGTTTTATTCTCACTATGTTTATGTTGCTCTTTACGAGTGGCTGCGCACATCTGAACAGTGGCCAGTATATCCAAGTAAGAAAAGGTGAATCCTTAAAAAGTCTTAGTAACGAATTTAAAATTCCAGAGTGGCGAATTCAATCTGCCAATGAAGGTAAGAAATTTATTGCTGGTGAATGGGTTTTTATTCCTATGGATAAGGGGATCTGGGGTAGAACACGTTATAGGCAAGTTGCCAGCTCTGATTATGTTGGTAACGGCGACTTTATTTGGCCAGTGCCTTCACGCAAAAAAATAAGCTCCGGTTACGGTCATCGTTGGGGAAGAAAACACGAAGGGATTGATATTCCAGCACCTGTTGGAAGCCATATTTTAAGTGTGGCCGATGGGATTGTCGTATACTCAGGAAATGATCTCGGAGGTTATGGTAATTTAACAGTCATATCTCATGGAGGTGGAATCTTTTCAGTTTATGCCCATGCTAAAAAACTTTTTACAAGAAAAGGCGATAGAGTTCATCAGGGTCAAGTGATTGCTCAGGTAGGAATGACTGGTAGAACGAGTGGGCCACATCTACATTTTGAGCTTAGACACAACAGCAGAGCCTTAGATCCTTCTAAGATGCTCACTCAAAAATAAAACTAATCTAATGACTTTAAATAGAGAATAGCCACATTTTTGGCATCTTCTAATGCTGTATGGGCAACATCACCCATTTTAAAATGTTTCATAAGTCCCGAACCAGAACGGCATTCTTCGGGCAATGTTCCTTTGTCGGCAAAGGCCATGGCCACAGATGACATATCTAGAACTTGATGATGAAAATGATCCCTCATAAAGTCCCAGCCTAAATCCCTAGTCATAAAAGGAAGGTCAATAGCATTCATAGACTTACCAAAGAGAATGATTTTTTCTCCAAAATATTCTACAACTTCATCGGACTTAACGTAGTCTGACAGCTCTTGCTTGAACTGAGCCATCTCAACTCCTTCAGAGTGGGCCTTATCGATAAGTTCTTTATTATGGTCTATAACCCATTGATCAAGTTTAGGCTTTAACTCTTCAAAGCTTGGACATTTTATAAACCAATGTCTGGAGAGCTTTTCTTCGATAGTTTTTGTTTTGGCACAAAAAGGAACTAAGCCGAATTCAATAATTAAATCGTGTTCGGCTAAACCGGTGGCTTCTAAATCAAATGATAAATACTTCATGGCTATCTTAGGCTAGCGCTAACTGGGCAGTGATAACTTACATTCTTAAAAGAATTACCAAGAGCTGCTTCAGAAGATTCATCACATCTAACTTTTTTACAATGAGAGCCTACTTCGACTTCTTGGACATTGTATTGATCCCATAAGGCCTCTGAAACCAAGATATGGTCTAAGAGTGAAGGTGTAAAATAACCGTCTTCAACTCCACCGTACCAAAAAGATGTACATTCTAGAGACTCTGAAAAATCAATAAGATCATTTTTATCAACAAAATTAACAAATCTTTTATAGTTATGGTTTCTAAAGACGTAATCAGTAGTATTAAAGTCACCTACAACAACTAGGTAACGAGCTCCCGCTTTTCTTTGCTTTTTAATAAGTCTAGAAAGCTGACCATACTGCCAATATCTTTTATCTGCATTACTCTGAGTACCACCAGCCTTTAAGTGAACATTGATGGCCGTAATTCTGATTCCATTTCTTCTATGCTTGAATTGGGCAATGGCCGCTGGGCGAAGACCCTTATTACATTCGCGCTTTTCATTCATGATTTGATCTTCAGAAAACTTTAAAAGTGTAAGCTCCGATGTCTTATAGATAAATCCTAGTTTTTGATTACCAAGACCACCACAACGAGTAAGTCTTACATTGTAACCTGGAAGGCTTCTGCTTACGAATCTGATGAAGTCTTTCTCATCAACAACTTCTTGAACACCAATCATGTCAGCGCCAGTTCTTAAAAGAAGCTTCTTTAAAAACTTCTTATCAGTCTTTGTCGTTGAAGCTTTATCTGAAGAACCGTAATTTCTAATATTGAAAGTGGCAAAGTTGAATCCTTTACCTTTATTGCTTGAGACTTTGGCCTGTAATCCAAAGGAAAGCATGGTGGAAATAATAAGTAGAATCATTCCTTTATTCATTTTTACCTCTAACCCATCCGTGGTCGTTTTCATCTTGAAAACCTTTTTAAAATTTCTAGGTGTAAAGTTTAGGTCTTCCTTATAGCTCCTGCTAGTAAAACCTCTTACGCCTATAAGCATTTGTTAATGCTCTTTATTAGTTACTTCTAATGGTAGAAGTTGAGACTTCGTCTTGTAAAGGTAGTTGATCAATTTAATTGTTAAAGTTTTATTAAAGATAATCGATAGTTATGAGGAATTTATTACTGTCGCCCTGCGCATCAATAGGTTGTGACGAATTTCTTAAAAATTCTTTCAAAGTAACGCTGCAGCTCAGTAGGAAACCATTAATTATACATTTTTTGCATTGCATTTTACCTGCGCAACTAGAGGCTATAGGAAGTTTTTTTTCTCTTAAAAAGTCCATGAGGTTTTTATCTAAATCGTACTTTTGGACCTTAAGGACGGCAGCTATTTTCCCTGATGCTTTCCCATAAACTTCTATTTGATACATGAGAGATGGGCCTTACCACGGTCATCAATCACAAAACCAGACTCAGGGGAGTAAACCCATACTTCTCCAAGCTTTTGGGAATGATAAACCGGTATATTCTGTTCGACGAACTTATGCAGGTCTTCTTGAGTCCCCCTTGAAGACTCATAGAGAACCCTTAAAGGTCCTAAGAGGATTAGGTGCCTTGGATAACGTATAAACTGATCTAGGTCCTGAGGATTCGAGGACTGATGAATATTGTATTGAAACATATTGTAGAGGTATTGCCCGGGGTCTCTTCCTCGAAAAGATAAATAGGCAGAGATACCTTTTTTTGAATTCTTATAGCAAAGAGGGACCGAGGTCTTGTCCTG
>JAIBDQ010000129.1 GCA_024686135.1 Halobacteriovorax sp.
CAAAAGGGGACAGACTTGAAGAAACTAATCACAGCACTAGGCCTATGCCTTTTATCATTACCTGCATTTTCAATCGAAAGACCACTTCCTGGAACAAGCGATAAGGAAGTTAAACGGATGTGTAGGACTTGGGCCTTAAGTTCTCATGAACGGGGAGTGAACCAATTCGTTGTGGCCTTTGAAGGTCTGGCTTCCTTTAAGAAAAAAGCGGCTAAGAGGCTTTATACTTACCATGATGAACTTCTGGCTGGTAAAAGTCCTAAGAGTCCTAAGGGAACGGCCATGGCCTATGTGGCGGATAATATTCTTATCAAAAATCTTAAAAAGCATTATGAGAAAACTAATATTTTAGTTCTACCTCATACTGGAGAAGGTAAACCAAAGTCGATTTCATATTCTTGTGTATCTGAATGGGGCAAAGTCTTTGGAAGCGAGTTAGATCTCATTCTCGTTGGTCATAGCTTTGGAGGACCGGCGGCTAAAAGATTGATGAACTCCCTAAATGAAGATCAGCCGAAAGTTGTGATCTCTGGAATGCTTAGCATGGATCCAAGGCTTAAAAGTAAATTTGTAACGGCCCCGAACGTAAGGAAGCATTATGTTTATTATCAAAAGGGTTTTCTAAGAGGCTATCCCTATAAAGACCCAAGGGGGGAAGGTTATACCTTTAACTTTCATATCAAGGGTAAGTTAATCAGTGGTCCCGAAGGAAATAACCACGCTAATTTGACTGTCTACAAAGACGTTCAAACTAGGTTTAATACGCTTTTGAACGGTGAAAATTAGGCGGTATTGTTAGATTTCCATTTGAAAGAGCTTTTTACTTGCAAATATCAGCGACTCAAGTTTATCTAGAGTCATGGATCCTAGTAAAATCAAAATTCTAATAGCTGAAGACGAAGAAGATATTCGTGAGCTTATTCATTTCAATCTTTTTAAAGAGAAATTTAATGTAGAAACGGCAGCTAACGGAGCTGAAGCTCTGGCAAAAGCTAAAGCTGATAAGCCAGATTTGATGCTACTAGATATAATGATGCCAGAAATGGATGGTCTAGAAGTTTGTAGGCTTATTCGTGAAGATTCTAGCTTTAATAATACTGGAGTCGTAATGCTTACCGCTAAAGGCGATGAAGAAGATATCGTTAAGGGTCTTGAACTTGGGGCTGATGATTATATTATTAAGCCATTTTCTCCTAAAATTGTGATTGCCAGAGTTAATGCTGTGCTTAGACGGAGAGTTCAAAACACTGTCGAAGAGTCAGATATATTTGAAATTTATGGGATTAAAATCGATACTCCTAGACGAAAAGTCTATATCGATGAAGAGGAAATCACTTTAACTTTTACTGAATTTCAAATACTTTCCCTTCTATCTAAAAAGGCTGGTTGGGTTTTCACTCGTAGTCAAATAGTGGATACTATTAGAGGTGATAATCACGCAGTAACTGACAGAAGCGTAGATGTGCAGATTGTTGGGTTACGTAAAAAGCTGGTAGATAAGGGAGATCTTATTGAAACAGTGAGAGGCGTTGGTTATCGTTTTAAAGAGCGAGAAGAGTAAACCAAGGGCCTAAAACTATGAAACCAAAGAAGTTGATCTGGAAGTTACTTCCTACCGCACTTGTTTACCTTTCTATAACATTTGTCTGTATCTATTTGGTTTTTTCATATTTTTTAACGCAAACATTTAGAGAAGGTGTTTTCAAAGAGCTCCAGGAAAAAACTCATTATCTTGAAGAACCTATTTCTCTAGCAGTGGTATCTCAGAATAATGAAAAGCTTGCCTTTGAGGTTGAAAAACTAAAAAGCCGTGGAAACCTTTGGATTACTGTTTTAGACAAGAATGGAAAAGTCCTAACAGACTCTGAAGAGGTTTATGATGAAGAAGCAATATTAGATAATAGACCTGAGATTATTGAAGCTCTAACCGGTTTAGAGTCTTCTACTTATCGGGAAGCCGATCATAATCATAAGATGAACTATATTCACGCCCACCCGCTTATGGCAGGGGGGGTTGTCTATGGAATATTACGAGTGGCCATTCCTGAAAACTATTTAAGTTCAGATATTTCTAAGATTCGAATGCGCTCCTTTTTAATTGCGGCCCTTGTTTCATTAACGGGTTTTGTTTTCTTCCTTTGGTCAGCCCTGAAAGTTAGTATTCCTTTAGCGAGTATCTTAAGAACCGCTAGAGCATTTTCGAAAGGGGACTTGAGCACAAAAGTTCCCATGGGTATGCTTGATTCCGAAGAAGTTAGAGGTCTTAATAAATATGTGACAAGAATGGGGGAACAGCTTAAAGAGAATTTGGCGACGCTTGAGCAAAGAGAATCAGAGCAGCGAGCAGTCCTTTCGGCCATGGATGAAGGGGTGCTATCCGTAAGCCCTGATAAAAAAGTTCTTCAAGTAAACTCGGCAATGCGCAGGTTTGTTGGTATCGATGAAGGGGGAGACCTTAGAGGAAAGAACTTTCTTGATGTCTTTCGTTCCCCAAAAATTAATGAGTATATTGAAACTGTCCTAGAGGGGCATAATATTGATAAAGAAGAGTTTACTTTTGATGGAGATCGCTATTTTTTAGTTCAAGGTGGTCCACTTTTTTCAAATGAAAGTAAACCAATCGGTGCTTTTTTAGTTTTTTATGATCTTACAGAAATAAAAACTTTAGAAAGGTACCGTAAAGAGTTTGTCTCTAATATCTCTCACGAACTCCGCACCCCTATTACGGCCATCCAAGGATATCTTGAAACATTAGAAGATGGAAAAGTTGAAGACAAGGAAACCCAAGATAAGTTTTTAAAGATCATTAGAAAGCAGGCCGGAAGATTAAATCATATTGTTGAAGACCTCTTAAAGCTCTCCCAAATCGAAACGGGAACTCTTGAGTTTGAATTGCAGGATATTAGACCCCTTGTGAATTCAGCTGTTGAAATCTGTAAAGAAAGAGCCGAGAAAAAGAAGATCAATATTATTATTGAAGTCGAGCAGGAAATCTCGGCCAAGGTTAATCAAAGCCTCTTGCAGCAGGGGCTCATAAATCTTATTGATAACGCGATCAAGTATAGCCCAGAGGGAAGTCAGATAAAAGTCTCCGCTAGGGAGTTAGATGGAAAGATTAGCCTTGAAGTTAAGGATCAAGGTCCTGGAATTTCTGAAGAGCACCATGAAAGGCTTTTTGAGCGCTTCTATTCCGTTGATAAGGCCCGTTCTAAGGACCTTGGTGGCTCAGGTATAGGCCTTGCCATTGTGAAGCATATTGCTAGGGCCCACGGTGGGCAAGAGAGAGTTGTTTCCAAGGTAGGAGAGGGAAGTACGTTTTCCATCGTCCTGTAATTCTTACTCAGTGCTTCACCTGTTTTCAATTACTAACAGTCTTAACAAAATCCTAACGAGGAACCTCTTTCTCAATTTGGTATAAGTTTCATGAATTTTAAAATTATTCTTTCAGGAGAAAGACGTGAAAAACTTGTTTCTATTATTAACAACATTTGTATCTTTAATTTTAATTAGTGACGCTGATGCAGCCTCAAAAATGAAAGGAAAGGTTTCTATTGATGGTTCATCCACAGTATTTCCTATTACTGAAGCTGTAGCAGAAGAGTTTAGAAATCATTTCCCAAGAGTACGGGTAAATATTGGTGTTTCTGGAACCGGCGGCGGATTTAAGAAATTCACAGTGGGTGAGATCGATATTAATAACGCAAGTCGTGATATCAAAGATAAGGAAAAGAAAAAAGCCGTAAAGAATAAAGTTGATTACGCCGTTCTTCCAGTCGCTTATGACGGAATCACAGTTGTTATCAACAATAAGAACACTTGGGCCAAAAGCATGACCAAAGATCAGTTAAGAAAGCTTTGGGATGCAGGGTCAAAAATTAAAACTTGGAAGCAACTTGATCCTAAATGGCCAGATAGAAAGATCAAGCTATACGGACCAGGAACAGATTCTGGAACTTTTGATTACTTTACTAAGGCCATCAATGGAAAATCTGGAAAATGTCGCTTCGACTTCATGAAGTCTGAAGACGATAATGTTCTTGTCAGCGGTGTCACTGGAGATCAGGACGCATTAGGATTCTTTGGCTACGCGTATTACAAAGAAAATAAATCAAAGCTTCAAGCTGTTGCAATTGACGGAGTTTCACCTACAATGAAGACCATTAATAATGGTTCTTACAAGCCTCTTTCAAGACCGATTTATATTTATGTAAATAAGGCGTCTTACAAAAGGCCAGAGGTAAAAGCTTTTATCGACTTCTATATGAAGACCGCTGAAAGTCTTGTGGGAGATGTTGGTTATGTTCCATTAGCAACTGAGAAATACAAAGAGCAGCTGAAAAAGTTTTAATCAATGAGAAAAGGCGTAAAGCAAATTGAATATACTGTAAGGGGCGCATTAGGTTTATGCGCCCTTCTTACTTTAGTAACGACTATCGGAATTATCTTTGTTTTAAGCAGTGAAACAATTCCCTTCTTCAGAGAAGTTCCCATAACAGATTTTTTATTCGGAACTAAGTGGGCTCCACTTTTAGAGCCAAAGTCTTTTGGTGTTCTCCCACTCGTTACAGGTACAACTTTAATTATGGTGGGTTCAGCCATCATTGCTCTTCCCGTCGGTATCACCACTGCCGTTTATTTGAGTGAGTATAGTTCTGAGAAGATGCGCTCAATTATTAAACCCGTACTTGAAGTCTTGGCAGGAATTCCCACCATCGTTTACGGATATTTTGCTCTAACTTTTATAACACCGATTCTAAAAATACTTATTCCAAGAACTGAAATCTTTAATGCCGCTTCCGGCGCTATTGTTGTTGGTATTATGGTGCTGCCTATGGTGGCATCTTTATGTGATGACGCTTTTCAATCAGTGCCAAAAGCACTTAAAGAAGGTGGCTATGCCCTTGGTGCCACTTCCTTTGAAGTCATCGGTCAAGTTATCGTTCCATATTCCGCTAGTAGAATTCTGGCAGCCTTTATTTTGGCCCTTTCTCGCGCCATTGGTGAAACTATGGCCGTGACTCTGGCCGCCGGTGCCAATGCTAGGTTCTCTTTTGATCCACTTCAATCCGTTCAAACGATGACGGCCTATATTGTTCAGGTGAGTATGGGGGATACTCCGCAAGGAGGAATTGAATATCAAACCTGTTTTGCTGTGGGATCACTACTTTTTTTAATTACTCTTGCCATGAATGTAGCAGGGCAGACGATATTATTTCGCTATAGAAGGGGTAAATAATGAAAGATGGATTTGCCGCAAGAAAGCGAAAAGAGAAAATCTTTAAGTATGCTTGTTTAGCTCTGACTTTTTCATCAGTACTAATTCTCGTCGTACTTCTTTATCATATTGGGCAAACAGGAAATAAATACTTAAGCCTTAAGTTTTTGACTTCATGGCCATCACGTTTTCCTCATAAAGCTGGAATTAAGGCCGGAATTTGGGGAACCATTTGGCTAATTAGTTTAACCGCGGCTATTTCTATTCCACTTGGAGTCTTATCGGCTTTATTTTTAGAAGAATATAAAATTCCAGGCAAGATTGGAAAGATTGTTGAAATCAATGTTGCTAACTTAGCGGGTGTTCCTTCCATTGTTTATGGGCTTTTAGGTCTAACGGTTTTTGTTCGATACTTCGGACTTGATCGAAGCTTACTTTCAGGTGCTTTAACGCTCTCCCTTTTAATATTACCAGTAATTATTGTATCGAGCCGGGAAGCCATCAAGGCCGTACCTGATGCCATTCGCTTTGGTGCCTACGCCTTAGGAGCGAGTCGCTATCAAGTAGTCTTCTGGCATGTACTTCCCATAGCTCTACCAGGAATTTTAACTGGGGTTATCCTCGCTCTTTCCCGGGCCATTGGAGAGACTGCACCCCTCATTATTGTGGGAGCTCTGACTTATATTTCTTATACACCAGAATCGGTAATGGATGAGTTTACGGTCCTACCTCTTCAGATTTATAACTGGGCCAGTAGACCTCAAGAAGAATTTCATTATTTAGCAGCGGGAGGAATTATTGTTCTTCTGACCGTGATGTTATCTATGAACTTTATAGCAGTTGTTATTCGGCAAAAGACAAGTAAGAAGGTGAAGATATGACAAATGAAGCTGTGATGACTTGTAGGAATTTAAATATTTTCTATGGTGAAAAACAAGCGGTCTTTGATGTGGACCTTGATATCCTTAAAAATAAGGTTACTGCCATTATTGGTCCTTCAGGTTGCGGAAAATCAACACTTCTTAGATCACTCAATAGAATGAATGATTTTGTTCCTACTTTTAGTATGAATGGAGTGATTAATTTTGAAGGAAAAAATGTTTTAAAAGAAGATCCAATGGTGGTGAGAACAAGAATTGGAATGGTCTTTCAAAAGCCAAATCCATTTCCTAAATCTATCTACAATAATATAACTTGGGGACCAAAGATTCACGGACATAAAGTGAACTTTGACGAACTGGTTGAAAACTCACTAAAGGCAGCGGCTCTTTGGGATGAGGTAAAAGATAGGCTTCATGATTCAGCACTTGATTTATCAGGTGGACAGCAGCAAAGACTATGTATTGCTAGAACTGTTGCCATGAAGCCCGAAGTTATCTTAATGGATGAGCCCTGTTCTGCCCTAGACCCTAGATCCACCATTAGAATTGAAGATTTAATTAATGATTTAAGAGAAGACTATTCTATAGCTATCGTTACTCATAATATGCAGCAGGCAGCCAGAGTAAGTGATTATACCGCCTTCTTCTACGAAGGTGAGCTAATAGAATACGGTGTAACAGATGGGATCTTTACAAACCCACAAGAAAAGAAAACAGAAGACTATATTACTGGTCGTTTTGGATAGAGGTTATTTATGAGTAAACATCTTGAACATGAAATGGATAAACTTAGAAACAGGCTTCTCTCTCTAACCGGCATGGTTGAAGACGGTCTTTATAAGGCCATGAAGTCTTTTGAAAATAGAGATAAGGCGCTGGCCAAAGAAGTCTTTGAACTTGATAGATTAATTGATGAAGTTGAGGTTGAAGTAGAAGAAGATTGCTTAAAAATCTTTGCTCTTCATCAACCCGTTGCCATTGATCTAAGATACCTTGTGGGTGTTCTTAAGATGAATAATGATTTAGAAAGAATTGGGGATCTCTCCGTCAATATCGCTGAACGAGGTTACTTCTTAACAAAAAGGCCAGAGATCAAAGCTCCTTTTGATTTTAAAACTATGGCAGATAAAACTCACTCCATGCTCAAGAGGGCCATCGACGCTCTCATTAATATGGATGATTCAGCTGCTCAGCAAATTATTCTTGATGATCAAGAAGTTGATGCCATCAATAAAGAAATGTATACGACTGTCTTTAAACGTATTAAAGAAAGTCCAGAAGATGTTGAATGCCTTATTCAATATTTGGCCATATCGAGATGTCTTGAAAGAATCGCCGATTACACCACTAATATCGCAGAAGATGTGATCTATATGGTGAATGGGAAAATTGTTAGGCATGACCCGGATTTTCAAGGTTGGGATTCCTGAAATAATTACCAGCTGAAAGAAGTTTTTACAGACTCAAATCACCTTTAATATTGAGGAGTTAGTCACTCTTCTGTTTTCTTATATTTTTCAGTAACAAAATATTAATCTGAATCACAAAAGGTGTTAGGATGAGCAACACACTTTTTAGGAGACCGCTGTGAAAGAAGTAAAACTACTTTTTATGAAGTTTAAAGGTAATCAAATTGGCGATTTAGTGCGCAGGCTTTTAACCGTTCTTGTTCTACTTTATCTATTTCTTATCGGAGTTAAATGTCTTTCAACTGGTCTAAAAATGATGGGCGGTGATTTCGCTAAAACTCTTTTTGATATGACCGAGCAGCCATTTATTTCCTTAATGGCCGGTATGCTCGCCACAGTTCTCTTTCAAAGCTCTTCTGTGACAACTTCAATTATTGTTGGGCTTGTTTCAGCAGGTACATTATCAATTGGCGGAGCTGTTCCAATGATAATGGGAGCCAATCTTGGTACTTCTGTAACGAACACACTTGTTTCACTTGGATATATTAAAGATAAAACAAACTTTAAAAAAGCTTTTGCAGCAGCAACAGTCCATGACTTTTTTAATATCTTAGCAGTTCTTGTCTTATTACCTATAGAATTAATGACTGGATTTATTGAGAAGTCTGCCAGCTATATGGCCGCTATCCTTTATGGATCAACTTCAGGAATCAAGTACAGCTCACCAATTAAAGCTGCCATTAAGCCACCAGTTAAAGCCGTGAAAGAAACAATCATAGATATTTTCGGTGCCGATATTTCGGGTGTTGCCATGATGGTCGTTGCGGGAGTGATTATCATTTTTGCCTTAAGTTATATTGTTAAAACCATGAGTGTCTTAGTTGAAAACCATAAAGGTGAAATCGTTAATAAGATTTTTTCTAACAATGC
>JAIBDQ010000110.1 GCA_024686135.1 Halobacteriovorax sp.
CTTTTATTTGTGTATCTAACCTGTAGTTCTTCTAGAATAGTCCCAACAACAGGATTTTCACCATCATCCTTGGCCTTTAAGAACTCATCTACAAAAGCTTCACCTATTAAAATGACTTTGGCCAAAGGAGAAACATCATCACCTGGATCCATGGCAAAGCCAACGCCATTTGTGGCTCCATGATGTTGAGTAGTTATTGTATCAGCACCTATTGGAGATTTCGGTAATCGCTTCAAGGCATTCCCTGCCTCTTTAGCATGATTGATAATAACGTCTTTTTCTTCATCCGAAAGCTCTGGAGAGAATATTAAGTCTTCTTCATACTTAATGTCCTGATGATCATTATAGATAGGGACTAGAAACATATCATGAAAAAATAAAACATAACTCACTTTTTCAACATGCTCTTTACTACCCCAGGGAATTTTACCCAAAATGTATTGGCAAACAAAAGTTGTCAGAACAGAATGCATATAAATAAAACGAGATTTGTTATCAAGCATTGATTTTAAAAGTTCACCTAAACTAGGGTCTTCTTTTATCACATCGTTAATAGCTTCTACACATTGGTTAGATATCTCAAGAACTTCTTCCGCTACTTCTTCATTTGAAAAGAGATTCTGGGCAACCAGCTCAAAACCTGATTCAACGGCTTCAAGTTTTTCACCTTGGCTTAAACTTTCATCAGATATTTTGTTAGATATATTAGTTGTTACTTTGTTTGTAATCTCAAGTCTTTTAGAGGCAGGAATATAAAGGTTTAAGATTTCAAGTTCTTTAAATTTATCGAACTTGTGGTCAATGGTCTGCCCTTCTGACCATACCTTTGTGAAAATTTCCTCTTTGCCTGGCTTGCTTACTTTGTAAAATACATCGCATGGAGCAGTGGTCATCCCAAGAAAGATCTTAAGACCCATCGGAAAATATTCACCTACAGTCTTCTCGGCCATATCCACGGCCGTGATGTTGAGCACTCTAGAGATACTTCTTAAAAAGAATTGAATATTTAAATTACCTGGTACCGTTATGACTTCCGGTGTGTTACTCACTTCTGATTTTTCTCCTACTACGACAATAGGAAGATTTGACTTTTGAGCAATAGAAGCCATTTCTTTTCCAACATCTTTGTCATCAATTAATGACAAAGAAATTAAAATATCAAAATTCCCCGAGGAAATGATTGATTCAACAATATCTAGTTTCGACTCGATCTCGAGGTCTATATCTAAATAGCTTGATAGGTTAATTGTATAAATATCATTTAAGAATTCATTATTTGAAAGAAAAAGTGCTCTTGCCATGGGCTAATCTCTTTCTTTTATAAAACGATAACCTTTTCCATGGGCAGATTTAATCGTGTACTGGCTTTGACCAATTTTCTTTCTGATTTTTGAAATATGTTGATCTACAGTTCTATCAACAACATAATTATTCTTTCCCCAAATTTCCGTCAGAATAACCTCTCTAGACATCACGGTCCCTTCTTGTTTGGCCATCATGTATAAGATTTTAAATTCAATTGGTGTTAAGTCTACTGCATTTGCAATACCACTCATTTCTAAGGATAAGGCTTGAGTTGATAAATCAAATCTCAGGTCTCCTTTCACCATAATATTAGCTTCACCAGAGTGACTCGTTCTTAACCTAGCTTGAATTCTTGCCTTTAGCTCAAGAGGCTCGAAGGGCTTTGTAACATAGTCATCTGCTCCAGATTCAAAAGCAGTAAGCTTATTTTCAAGTTCTTTTTGTGAGGTAAGCATGACGATAGGCAAATCTGGCCTTTTTAAATCTTGCTTAACGTAGTGACAAAATTCAGTACCTCTTCCGTCAGGCAACATTTCATCAAGAATAATAAAGTCATACTCTTCCTTATTAAATTCTTCTCTAGCTTTAGAAATGCTAGAAGCCCATGTCAGACTATATTCTGCAGATAAGGCCGCATTCACTAAATTAAAAATATCCTGGTCATCATCAACTACTAGTATTTTTTTCATTACTTGAGCAATCCACTTTGAGGTGTTGGTTTATATAGTTAAATTTTAAGGTCATTTCCAAAAGTTTCCTACAATAAAATTCAAATGATTGATAAAATTAAAGGAAGGAGCCATTTTTATGAGTAATAAGATTATTGTAAAAATAGACAGTGACCTTAAGGAAATTGTCCCTATGTTTATTGACAACAGGCACAAAGATTTATCCGAATTAGATGAATGTCTAAGCAATAAAAATATTCAATCAATTGAAGTCATCGCCCATAAGTTGGCTGGGAATGCCGGTTCCTATGGCTTTATGGACTTAGGTAAAATAGGCGCAAGCTTAGAAGATGCCTGCAAAGCTAATGATTTAGAAAATATAAAAAAATTCATTTTAGAATATAAAGATTTTATGTCTAAGTTAGAGGTTGAATACAAGTGAGTCTAAAAGGAAAAGAGATTCTTGTCATCGACGATGATTCTCAATATCAATTCTTTGTTAATAATATACTATCAAATCTTGGGATAACTATAACTCAAGCTAAAAATTATGATGAAGCTTTAAAATGCCTAAAAGAGTCTATTCCTCATCTTATTATCACAGATATAAAATTAAATGATGGGAAAGATGGCCTCAATATTCAAAAGTTTCTTAAGGAAAATAAAAGATTTAAAGCAATACCTGTTTTTGTAATTACAGCAGATGCTACAAGAAATACTATATTTCAATCACTCGCTCTCGGCGCGAACGAATACATTATCAAACCTTTAATTGCTAAAGACCTTATTCAAAAAATACGGCGTCTTTTCATGGATTACGAAGCTCCGGAAGTAAAGTTCATCGATGAAAACACTGGGAAGTACAAACCTGAGTTTGAAATGTCTTTTGAAAATGACTTTAATGTTGAAATAGAATTAGACTTTAGTTTAAGGGCCATTAATGAACTTTCCTGTATTTTACAAGGACCAGTTAAATTCCCAAAAGAATCTATCGTTGATCTAAAATCTGATTTATTAAATTCTATAGGCGGTGATGGACTAGGCTTTCGCTCTATAGAAAATAGCCGAACAATTGAGGCTGGAACTTTTAGCACAAGATTTAGTCTTGTTGGAATAAATGAAAAGGTTGCTCAAAAAATTCGAGCACTAAGGGTAACGAAATCCTAATGGCAAAAGATCTTATTTTAACCATTGATGATGATAGTGACTTTAATAAATTATTAGAGCTAAAACTAAAGAAACATAATTTTGATGTCATCACAACTACTGATGCAAATGACTTTTTGAGAAAACTACATCATAGGACCCCCTCCCTTTGTATAATAGACTTAAACTTAGCCGAGGCCTTTGGCGCTGGTTTTCAAATTATTCAGGCCATAAGAAATTCTGCTAAAAAACATATTCCCCTTTTCGTTTTAAGCTATCGGTCAGATAAGAAGGATATAGCCAGGGCCATCCAGCTTGGGGCCAATGACTATCTTCATAAGCCCCTTGATGAGCTCGTCTTGTTAGATAAAATAAATCAATACCTTGACGTGAATGAGCCCTACTCTCCACTACCATTCTTTGAAATCACCCAAGCGAAGAGGAAATCAGTAATTAAGTTTAATCATAGGGTAGTAGCGATTAGTGAATTTGGAATAACGATAGAAGGTCCCTGCTTGATTGCAAGAGGTACTTTAATAAAGCTCAAATCTAGAGTTATATCAGATATTTTAAAAAGCCCAGATCAAATCCTAAGGCTTTCAGTATCAGACACCTGGATGGAATCGGAACGGAATTTATATAGAGCATTTTTAGAGTTTAATCCGGACAATCAAGAACTTTTATCAACTGTTAGAACTTGGCTCTTAGCTAATTCCAACAGTTGAATAAAAATTAGGTTATTTTCTAACCATAATACTATGTCTGCCTGATCTCATTCCAAATCTAAAAGTAATTGAGTCATAAACAGAGTTTCTGTTTCTTAAGAATGGAGCTGTATAACTCCCCCATGAGCTAACTCGACCGTAAATTGCAGACCATCTTCCTTTTTGAGTAAGATCAACTCTTTTACCACCGTAATAACCATCTGCTCTTAAGTTTACAAATCCTCCACTTCTCGTTGAGCTCATACCCCAGATTTGGATACTATCTGGAGAAGCATCAACCCAGACCGTCTCACTATCATTTAAAATTCCTGAATCAGAATTGTAAGTAACTTCTACTCTAGCTGAAAAACGATCAGAACTTCCAAAAGCCGGTAATGGAAACAAAAACTCTCCTGCACTTCTTGAGCGATTCCCCATAGAGCTCCAGATAGCATCATTAGTAACATCAACTCTGGATCCATCATCTTTATATAGATAGGCCCTAAACTGATGATACCTTTCGGCCTTAACCATAAATGAATTTTCTATACGAACTTCTGCTGCTAGAAGCTGAGTACAGCCTAAAATCAGGCCCATAAGAACTAGTAGTTTCATTTTACTTCCCCCTTTAAGATTAATTTCCAATGATCATTCCAGTTAATAAGTAAAACTGTCAATCGATGATTACTCAATATATTCAGATACTTATAAGAATAAGTAATAAATGACACCCTGTGTAATTGTTACAGTTCAATAGATTTGGCCAATGCATCGCGCTAGTATAAGCGAAATACTTTTAATTGTGTGGACAAGGAGCCCCTGCGTGAAAAAATCACTAATTGCCCTATCGATTCTGACTCTTTTAGCTCAATCGGCCTTAGCAACCGATACTAATGGCGATAAAAAAGAAAAGAAGAAAGAAGCTGAAAAACAAGAGCAAGTTAAAAAAGACAAAGAAGAAGAGATCGATGAGTACGATGAGATCGATGATTTTGATGATCTAGACGCGGAACTTGATGAAGGCCTTGAAAGCGATTTTCAAATCTCTGTAGACGGTGAAGTTAATGCTAATGCAATGACTGGATCTAACGACGGAGTTAATTTTCAAGACTCTTATGTTTCACTAAGTGCAGTGTATAAAAATAAAATTAGAGCAGTAATTACTGCAAAACTTGAAGAGATCTTCAAGGATAATAAAATTGATCTTAATGACGATTTTAGCCTCGGTGAGTTCATTCAAGAAGCCTATATCGAAATTAGAGAAATCAAAGGTTCACCAGTTGCCGTGATCGTAGGTAAACAACCTATTGCTTTCGGGCAAAATGTTCAGGCAATGCCAATCTTTAATAATAACCCTCTTGCTGACCTTCAAGAAATTGACGAAGTTTTTGGACTAACGGTTGAATTAACTGAAGGTCTCTTTGGTATTTTCGATCAAGCAGAAGTTTCAGTGTTTGAATCTAAAGAAGGTGATTTTGAAATTGGTAAAATTGATGGTGTTTCAATCCGTCTTTCAAAGGCGCTTACTGACAATTGGCTTCTTTCTGTAAGTCATGCTGAGCAAGGAAATAGTCACCTTAACTCTGGACACGAAAGAAGAACTTCAGTTGGTCTAATCGGTGAAACATCTGATGGTATGCTTGTTGGTTGGGTTGAAGGTATGTACTTCTCAAATAACCCAAAATATCCAAATTCATCTTTTGGCATCACTGCTGGAGGAATGATGAGGGTTCATGAAACTACCGATATCATCGTTGAATATACTTATATAGAAAAAGAAGTTCACCAAATCGGACTTGGGGCAAGAGTTGCACTTACACAAAACTTATCTCTAGGTGCTGAAGTTCGTTATAACGACTACGTAAGCTCTAAAGACGAGTTCACCTTTGGTCTTAATATGACTTACACATTTGGAACAAGTGGACGTGTACAAAACCAAACATCAATCTTTGGTGGCGGTGACGACGACTACGAAGACGATATCCTTGACTAGTATTTAACAAATATAGTGCCTGCGAGAACGACATCTACTGCAGGCACTTTAATAAACTGAGAAGAAAAAACATGAGAAAACTAATAAGTGTATTTACATTTTTTATCTTTATGAGCACCGCCGGGGTGACTTCGCTCGCAGCGGAAGAAACTCACCTCTTTTGGATTGCCGGTAAATTCTTAAACAAAATCTACACCAACTATGATGTTACCCAATATATGGAAAGAGCACTTCTTGACGACGCTCAAAGAGGTAAGCTTTTTGAAGAAGCTGGGAGAGACTACAATGCCTACAAGGCCCTAGTTAGAAAATATACGAAAAAATCTTTTGGACCTGCTTTAAGAGTCCTTATGTATAACAAGATACTTGAGCATCATGCTACTTCTGGAAAATCTGTAAAAGAATGGAAAGCCTTTAGAATATCACCTACCGACTACCATAAAAGAATACAGGACCTAGAAAATGAAGTTTTAAAACCCTTACTAGATAAAAGACTTGGCATTGTTAAGTCACGCGATCAGTTTGGTGCTTACTTAATTAAAAATAATTTTCCTCATAAAGAAGGTGAATCAAATACTGATGTTTACTTTCGTTGGTACAATGATCAAAAGTTTAGACTTAAGCATGAGCTACGTACGAGCGAGGCACAAAGGTATGAAGCCATTGCAGCAATGGGCCACAGAAAAGAGCTTTATATAAGACCTATGGAGCAAAGTGATTTTTTCAAAAGAGTTAAAAAAGATATTGAACGAGACCTAGAAGGAAAAAAACTAACTCAATCAGAAGTTTCTTCTATACTAAGAAAAAATCCAGATTTAAAAGTAGTAATTAAAGATATACATTACCTAAGCCTCAACTCAGCTCCCCTTTCAAGAATTCTTGAGGAAAGCGAAGCTAAGTTTGAAGAAGCTAAGGCCGTGGCCATTAATGGCATTACGCCAAGTCTTACAGCAAAGAAAATTGAAAAGATTCTTAGCTACGAAGCACTAGCGGCTAAAATGGCAAAGAAGTATGATGATGCCGATAAATTGAAATTGGCCAGTCAAAAGTCCATGGAAAAGTTCATGGCCACAAGCAACTACAAAGAAATAATGAAAGCAAAAATCTATGCTCTCGCGGCCACACTTGTGGAAGAAAAAGCAGATAGAACAAATATTGCATCGATTATGTCAAAAGCTTTAGAAAAAGCGATGAGTGAATTAAAGGCAAAACTTCCAAATAAAGAAACTTATACTTCGGACAATGTTAACAAGCTTCTTTTTGAAGACCTTATCGTAGTACACCTGAGAAAATCACTTGAAGCTCAATTAGGCTCTGACCTAAACGGTTACCTAAAGAAAGCATTAAATATGGCCCTATGGACCATTGAATTTGATGCAAAAAAGATTGCAATCAATTCTAAGCCAGAAGTTACTGTTGAACTTAGAGAGTATATGACTTTTGAAACTCAAAAGAGAATTCAAGATCACTTAAAAATGCTTCAGTTTAAAGGACTTATGACAGACTTCAGAGAAAATACGCTCAGAAGAAGAATGGAAGGTCTATTCTCTGTAGATCTTGATGGTAGAAATCAATTGAACGGTAGAAATGCCTTTGATTGGATCTTAGAAAACTAAGAAGCTTTTTTCATTAGCTCTTTCACCCAATCCGGAGAGATAAAATTGCTCTTCGGGAATGGGAGCTTGTTCACCACAATATCATTAAAAAAGCTTGGCACATAATTACAAGGAACCATTTCTCCTGTGTACTTTCCAGTCTCGGGATCTTTTCCCGTTTGAACCCACTTGAAAATATCACGAACAATATAATTACCTTTATCGTCAAGACCAAGAATTTCACTTATATGTGAAGTCCTTCTGCCTCCATCATGGTAACGATTACACTGAACTATCAATTGCATGGCGGAGCCAATCATTTTTCTAATCGCATCTGGTGGAATCTGTGTATCACCCATTAGACATAGAGTTTCTAAACGCGTGCATGCATCAAGCGGATTATTGGCATGAACTGTTCCCATTGAACCATCATGACCCGTGTTCATAACTTGTATCAAATCAAGTGCTTCATCACTTCTCACCTCACCTACAATCATTCGGTCAGGCCTAAGCCTCATAGATGATTGAACGAGGTCTCTAATGTCTACGGCCGTAATACCTCTGGCGGGATCAGCTTTTCTTGTTACGAAGTTAACAACATGCTCGGCTTTAACTTGTAATTCAGCTGAATCTTCAATAATGATTAGTCTTTGCGTTTTCGGAATTCTTCCTCCTAAAACGTTAAGCATAGTAGTTTTACCTGAACCAGTACCACCGGAGACAATTATATTTTTAGAGAGATAGATACAGATATCTAAGAATCTAGCTCCCATTGCTGAGAGGGATCCAAATTCTATTAAATCTTTAATTCCTAGTTTTTCTTTTGAAAATTTTCTAATGGCAACAGTTGTACCATTCTGGGCCATAGGAGGTATAACAACCGCCACCCTTGATCCATCAGGAAGAGTCGCATCTAGACGAGGATTATCTGCATCGATAACTCTCCCTACAGATTGAGCAATAGCTCGCATAGCAGATACTAACGCATCTTCATTTGGAAACTTATTAGGGGTCTTAAAAACAAGTCCCTTTTGTTCCACGAAGACTTCATCTGGACCGTTGATCATAATCTCAGTTACAGATTCGTCTTTTAGGAGGTCGCCAATCGGTGCTAACAACCCCTCAATAGCATCATCAAATACACTCACTTCTCTAGTACTCCCGTGGCATCCAAACCCGAGACTTCGCAGGTTCGCTTGCTATTTTACGTTTTACTTTTTCTTCTTTGGTCGGTTTATCTAATACAGTAATACGCCCTTCAATTTTTCCAGTCGGGCAATGAAATTTAAAAACACCGGGGTTTTTAAAATAAACTGATCCTTCGGTTATTTCTCCCTGGTTTGCGGACATAAATAAGTCCTTCTCAGGTATTGTGAAACAACTTGGGTTCTTTCCTTTTCCAGTCAAAAAGAATTTTACTTTCTCACCTTTAAACACAGAGATTCTTCTGGGATAAAATCCTTCCTCAGCTGCAATTATAGAAACTTCTCTAGTCGGTACTGAGAAGCTTGTCTTTTTAGCGTAGTATGAATCTTCCAGGGCCATGGCTCGTCCAAAAACGACCATCCATGCAAAACCTAATAATAATAAGACCATGCCTTTCATGGTTTTCCCTCCGGTTACTTATTCTTATCGACTGTTTCAAAGGAAAACTTTACCGGTACTAAAGCCTCAAGATAATGGATTTTTAGATAGTTAGATCACCGCTAGACTTAGGTATTGGCTTTAGTCCTGGTCTTACTGGAGGGTTTTGATTGGGTTTCACTTTAGGAGTTCTAGGGCGAAGATTCATTTTTCTGTCTCTTTTATAGAGATCGGCCACCTTCTTCTTAGGAAGTTTAATTAAAATTTCACCGGCCTTATTTTCAAATTTCGCCTTATCTGGGTTTACATCACTTGGAACTGGAAATGTTTTGTTGATACTCTGTCTCGTTTCATAAAAGTTTGTTCCCTGAGCAGTTCTTTGCTCCTTCTTTTTTATGATCGTTCCTTTGACAATAATATGATTATTTTCAATTTTGATTTCAAAGGGGGCATCTTCAGGCATAGTCATTTTAAGAATCAGAATTCTTTCCTTTGGAGTTTCAAGCCAACGAGAATCTCCATCATCAAGACCAGCAAAGGGTTTTGCCCTATCGAACATTTTATCAAAATTATCATCGTCAAAGAACTTTTGAAAAGCTCCTGGGTCAAAACTCTTTAAAACTTTCTCTACCTCTTTATCCATCTGTTTAAAGAGATCACTCTTAAAATATTTTTGAATGAGTGCCCTATCCGCTTCCATTTGTTCACGCCAGCGCTTAACTGCTTCCTGCTGTTCTTTTTCCCACTGTGCTCTTTGCCTCGCAGCCTCTTCCTGACGTTTTTTGAAGTCTTCACTTTGAGCAAAACACAGGGAACTTGAAATTAAAAAAAAGATTATGTACTTCATAAGTCTTCTAACTTTATCACATCATAGGCCGGAGTCTCATATGGATGAGCCTCTTTTAAGGCCTTAACCACTTTTTTAATATTTTCATCTAAAACGATCATCTCAATTTTGACCTCGTTAACCTTTTCGACTTTATCTTTCTCTCCTATATAAGGATTTGATCCTTCTAAAGGACGAAACTGACCTA
>JAIBDQ010000152.1 GCA_024686135.1 Halobacteriovorax sp.
CTTTGCGGCCAGAAAGATTAAGGCCGACTTTAGGATTTGTTTAACAGGTACACCTGTTGAAAATGATCTTTCTGAGTTCTTTAATATCATTGATCTTTGTGTTCCTGGTATATGGGGAGACCTTCAGTTCATCAGAACGACTTCAACAAGTAAATCACGCCTACTTGCTAGAAAAAATGCCAGCCCATTTATTTTAAGACGTACTAAAGGCCAAGTTCTAACAGAGCTTCCTCCAAAGATTGAAGTTGATGAGTACCTCACTCTTTCAGATGAAGAACAAAAAACATACGAAGCAACCCTTCTCAACATTCGTCATCGCATCCAAACCTCACCTTCAAAGAAAAAATATGGTGAGATTCTAAGAGGCTTACTTCAATTACGTCAGTCTTGTCTTTGGCAAAATAAAGGAAATAGCTACGCAAACGTTGATTCAACTAAGATTAGCTTTCTCATAGATACTCTTGAACAAATCTTAGAAGAAGGTCATCAGGCGATCATCTTCTCTCAGTTCACGACTTACCTAGATATTATTCAACACCATATATCTGAGAAACACTGGAAGCACGTGCGTATTGATGGCTCTCAAAGCGCTAAAAAACGTCAATCACAAGTAGACCTATTTCAAAACCCAGATGGAAAACATCCCATCTTTCTAATTAGTTTAAAGGCCGGTGGTGTTGGTCTAAACCTAACAGCAGCCAGTTATGTCTTTGTTATGGATCCATGGTGGAACCCTGCAGTTGAATCTCAGGCCATTGATAGGGCCCATAGAATTGGACAGAAAAATACTCTTACTGTTTACCGACCAATCATAAAAGGCTCTGTTGAAGAAAAAGTTCTGGAACTTCAAAAGATTAAAAAAGAGTTATTTTATGATCTACTTCCTGACGATGATGACCAGAGGTTTTCTGGTAAGCTATCTATGAAGGATTTTGAGCATTTGCTTACTTAGAAGGGCAATCCAGCTTATATAACATCCCACCGATAGCCTTAACCTCTGTATAGCATGGGATTTCTTTTTGAAATTCAGAGATCCGGTTAACTCTATCGATAATGACTGTCGGTTTTTTATCTTCAAAGAAAGATGCTCTCTGACTTTTTCTTTCCGGGTAAATATCATCAATATATTTCCAAGAAAGAAATATCTTCTTACTTAAAGATGATCCTTTATAGACAAAATTTCCTGCATCTCTAACATGCAGAACAATATCATTATTAATTTTTTCAACTTCGCTATTGATACCTAAGATTACCGATGCGTCCTTCTTATCAACATAAGTCCCTTTCAATATTTCAGGTTTTTCTAATTTTACGTATTCTCTTTTAAAAAAACGTCTCTTTTTTCTCATCAATCCCATATTAAGATTAGCAAAGTTGAGAACCTGACTCATTCCTAAAAAGAGTATCGCTATTGAAATAATATATTTTTTCCCTATTAAGGAGCGTCTCTTATAGAATAAATATCTTAATCGCGATTCAAAGTAATAAAAGAAAAGACCTATAAGAGGTGCTGCTGCCCAATAAGTATGTCTTTTACACGGTTCTGGGTGGTATTGAAGCCATGAAGCTAAACCAATGAAAATAAAAAATAATAGTTTAAAATGATGAACGGCTAAATTCTTTTTGAAATACTTTTTCCCATAGATAAGTGTAAGAAGAATAAGAACAAATGGAAGTAGGAACCAAACACCTAAATCTCTAAAAACGAATAGATTAAAAAGAGGAAAAAATGCACCTCCATGGACTTTAAAATAAGCGATAGGTAAAAGCATTGTCTGCTTCCAATAGTCGCTCAAGAGTCCTTGCTGCCAAAGCCAAGAGAAGTAAGGTAGCAGCACTATAAAGAAACCAACACCAAAAGAGAGAAAAGGCTTTTTAAAATCATTCTTTAAATTTGAAGTTAGGCTGACTAAAAAGAGTGTTGAAATAGAAGCAAATCCAAAAAAGCCTACGGGCCATCTAAAACCAAAGGTTAATGCCATAAAGACGCCTGCTCCAAACATTAACGCAATTTTTCTTTTTTTAAAATAAAGAATGCCTAAATATAAACAAACTGCCTGAGTCATCAAAGCATACACACTTGGCCAGGGAACTAAGCTCCAAGATGAGAATGGAGAAATAAAAACATAAACAAGTCCTGCTAATAACAGGAGTAACTTACTTCTAACAAAGTGACTCCATGCTAATACAAGAAAGAAACCTGCTACTCCATAGGATATTGCCGTCGAGAATTGAAGACCAATATACTTGCCATCAAACGTATCAAGAAAAAAGCTATGCCAATAAGGGGTAAAAAAACCATACTGAGAAAATGTTTCTGAAAATAACAACTTCCCTGCATTTACATCCATTGCTGTTTTTAACATCAATCCTGAATGATAAAAGTCAAAGTCCCTTAAGGAAAAGAAGCTTGAAACGTAATACTGTGTAATCCCTATAAGAAGTGCTATCAGTAAAACAAAGAAAGTTTTTTTATTATTTCTTACGGACAATACCATAAACTCCAGACCCTAGAACGACCTACCCAATTGCCAACATTAAATGAGAGGAGCCATTCTGGATACGTAAGATATTTCATTTCACATCCGCGCTTACGATTAAGTTCAATCTCTTTACCTTTACGTGAGAACAAATAAATACCCTTCTCTTGAATTTCTTCAAAGTCAGATATTTTCTTCATTTCCAGATTTTTCTTTTTATAAAAATTTAATTCTAACCCAAGCATAGTGAATGGATTCTCACCTTCATAATAAATCTTTGATATACCACTCTGATAAACTTCTTTATAAAACCCTACCGCCTTTTTTGCCGATCTTAAACTTAACTGAGTTAAGAGGATCATATTTATCCCTAGGAAGAAAATCCCTAGACCCTTGCCCCACTTTGTTCCTATTAGTTTTTTATAAAATATAGCTCTTTCCAATAGATAATTATGAACCCAAGGTAAAAACATTGGAGTGAAAATAACAATAGGAAACATGTAGCGAATTGCTTTAGCAGCAATTAATGAATGTATAAGTAGTAATGGAAATGTCGCCCAAGTGAATAAGCTTTTCGGATTCTTAAACCAAAACAAACACTGAGCTGAAATAAGCAAGAGGCTTAAAGGGGGTATCCCACGCAGAGTTGATGATTTAAAATAATCCCACCACGGTGAAGTTGGAAAATTTGAAGCTTTATCTAGAACCAAATTTTGATATAAATAATTCCAAGGTACAAAAGTCCACTCTCCATATCCCCATCGATCAATAGGTATTTCAATAACAACGGCAACACAGACGCCTATCGCAAAAAGAAAGCCTCTCCAGAATTTAATACCTGAGAAGAAAACCATCCAGAACCACAGAAATAAAATCATGAAGCCAAGCTGGAATCTAAAAAGAAAACTAAACCCACAAACTAAACCGGCCATAAAAAGGGCCATAAGTGACTTAGGTTGATCTTTCTTTGAGAACACCTCTGTCACTAAGAGAACTAGGCCAATAACAAAGACCGTACTACTTAAACCCTCCGAAGAAGGACGTACTTTTAAATAAGGAATATACCAACACAGACTGAGGAGTATTGTTGCCCAACGAATACTTTTCTTGTCTTTATATAGATAAATTGACGACAGGCACAGCAAACAGCCTGCATACCAACCAATCAGAGCCGTTATAAACCTAAAAACAAAGGCCATGATGAATGGATCATCGAGAAATAGGACTTTCGTCACAATGAAGTATAGAAGAGGCTGAGTAAAGCTCCTCATTTGATACTGGTATTCCCAGGGGAGAACAGCTTTATCAATATTGCCTAGCTTGAGGTTTAAAAACTCTAATATTTGCCAATGCTCGTCAAAATGATGAAACCCTGAACTGAATATGGAGGTAACAAGTATTATTCCCAAGGAAATGAGAAACCACTTCTTAAAGAAGCTTTTTAATTCAATGTCTTCATCGACTCGGTATTTTTTAAAGAACCAGCCAAATAAAAATTCCACGACGCGCCCCGCAGTATTAAACTTTTTGATTTGATGTAACGTGTAATGATATATGATTTGTATAATTACTTTAACAAAAAAACGGTCACAATTTTGATATATTTCTCTAGTTTTTTCAGAAGGTTAAAATTTAAGTCCTCCTTCTACTTTGCTCTGCTACTCTCCTGTATATTTGGAGTTATTCGCTTAGATTTGTATGACTTTTTGTTAGCTATTCCAGTCATAACATTATTATTCCAAATTATTCACAACCTAATTCTTTTCCTAGATCTAAAAAAGAAAACTGGGATCAAGTGTAAACTCTGCTCCTACAATGACAGTGTCCTTCTTTATCCTGCAAAAGGTAAAAGTAAGGTCGATGAAAAAGGAAGTTACGCTTGTAGCTCTTTTGATCATGGACACTACCCAAATATTTATTTTTGTCCTGTCTGTAAAAATGGATTTTTAGAAACACTTCTTGAAGAAAAGTTTCAACAAACGAAGGAAGAAGGTCATAAACTCTATGAAGAAGTTGTTGATGATAAATACGTAGAAAACCTAGAAGCAAGGTATGTGACTTACGATAAAATTACTGATGACTATGCAGATTTCTTAAAGGACAAAGATGTCTTAGAGATTGGCTCTTACTATGGCGTCTTCTATGAAAAAGCTCATAAGGTAGCTAAGTCATATAAGGGTATCGAACCCTCTAGGCATGCTTGTGAGTTTCTAACGACAAAGCACCCTGAGGCTAACATCATCAATAACAACCTTGAAGGAGCTCTTCAAGAAAGTCAGATAAGTGAAAATAGCTTCGACACTATAGTTTTATGGGATGTTATTGAACACCTACCTGATCCGATTCAAACGTTAAGAAAATTAAATAAGCTCTTAAAGAAAGATGGCCACGTTATTTTTTCAACAATAAACATGGAAGCCTCATTTGCTCTGGCCCTAGGTCCAAAATGGCCATGGTTTATGGATATGCATTATTACTATTTTTCAGACAGAGGCTACGTCGACATGCTTCACAGGTCGGGATACGTCATGCTTACTCATGATCACTTTAAGTACTATGTCTATTTAAGCTATTTCGTAGAAAAGGTTTTCTCTCTTCTTCATATTCGCTTTAACTTTTCAGAAAAAATGAGAAAAAAGCTGCAAGTTAAGATTCCAATCCAGCTAGGTGATACTGTTCTTGTTATTGGAAAAAAAGAAGAGCTTACTTAAGTTTAAAGATGCCAACGACGGAGGTTCCAAAGAAAGGGCTTCCACCGAGCTTAGCCTCAATCCAACCAAGTAGCCTCAATGGCAAATTGATAGGTGCCGGAGGTAGCTTTAAATCGCTTCCCCCTTGCTGCTCTTTTCCTTTTCCAAATAGTTTACGAACAACCCAAACAACAGGAAAAAGCAATCCGAACGCATAGTTTGAAAAAACTGGCTTCAATCCGCACTTATCAGCAAGCAGAACAAGTTCTTCTTTAGTGTATCTTCGCTTGTGATCTAAAAATTCATCATGATAAGACCATAACGACTTAAAGGCCGGCACCGTTAAGAGAATAAGTGAATCTGGTCCCATGTTTGAAACCCATTGCTTAAGGGCAGACTCATCATCCTCAATATGTTCTAAAACATCCATACCAAGAACAAGGTCAGGCTCTTTCAAGTCTATATCTAAGCGTTTTTCCAGCTTGTCAGTGGAGTTCATCCAATCAAACTTAAAATCATCAGGTAGTTCAGGATCAACACCAACAACACTATCGATATTTTTACACTCTTCTTTGGCATACCAGAGGTTCTGACAACTTCCACATCCAAACTCAGCAACTTTAATATTTTCTTTGTTTAAAAGTCCAAGGGCCTTATCAATATAATTATACCTAGTTCTTATCCACCAATGATAGCGTTCACCGACAATTGAAACCTGATCAAGTTCTTTAATATCCATATTACTTATACTTCCAATACATTTGAAGAAGCTCAAAGGGTGCAATTAAAAAATCTATTAACTTCAGTTTAGACCCATGCTCATCTTTCCATCTTGAAAGAGGAATCTCATAATACTTTGTTAAAGGTAATCCGGAACGTTTCAATCTAAATAATACTTCTACATCAAAAAGCCACTGACTATTAAACGGATGCTCGAAAGCCTCTTTGCAGTCAGATGACCTAAAAAACTTAGCCCCACATTGGGTATCATAAACAGGCATCTTTAAGAGAGTACTAGCGATAGTAGCAAACAGCCTTCCAAGGTAATGGCGATACCATTTACGCTCTACTGCTCCACCAAGTCTTAGGATTCGAGATCCCATAACCACAGACTTTCCTTCTTTAAGCTTATTAACGAACCCTGGGACCTCACAAAGAGGGGTAGCTAAATCAGCATCCCAATATCCAACACAAGAGTAACCTTGTTCTATACAGTGGCTAACGCCTCTTCTTACAGCTTCAGCTTTTCCAGAGTTTTTTTCTAAATCTAAGAACTGAGCTTTTGAGTTTTCATCACAAAAGTTAGTTAGTACTTCTAGTGTTTTGTCTTTGCTTCCATCATTTACAAAGCAAAGATCAACGCTACCTTCTGTTAAAAAGTCTTTGAAAGCCTTCAAATCAAGTCTTTTTTCTTCATTGTAACAAGGAACAATTAAGCAATAATCCGACATAACGCGAAATTCCATTTTATTAAGGATAAGTCATTTTAATGATTAAATTTAGTATCTCAAAGGGTAAAATGCTACCAGCTAATATGAACAAATATCTTCGAATAATTATCGCTTTGATGGTTTTCCTCTTCTTATTGAGTGGGTTGCCCTATATTCCGGAATTCCTTGGCTCGTCGCGACATATTTTTTATGTCTTTCTTTTTCTTTTCCTAGTTTGTCTTGGAGTTCCTAGTTCAAGACATAAGATTTTTAAGTTTTACAATGATGATGAATTCTCAATTTCATCACAAGAATTTCAAAAATGGATAAAGTTGATTTTTGGAATTTATCTGGTCATTTACACAAAGCTCATGGTTTTCAATTACTTCTCATTTGAAGTTCCTTCCATAGATTTTTCAAGTTTTGATATGATGACTGCAAATATAACAAGAGGAAAATCTTGGTTTTCAGAAGCCTGTCAGTGTAACCATTTTGGTCGTCATTCTACCTATATACTCTATCTCGTTGCTCCATTTCACAGACTCTTTAATCATCCTCTATTTATGAATATTCTTCATGGAGTTTTAGTTTGGAGTGCAGCTTTTCCAATACTTAAGCTAACAAAAATATTTAATCTTAATAACGTACAAAAACTTTTTATCATCTTGATATATTTTAATTTTTCAGGAGCCATGAGGGTTTTAAAAACCAACTTCCATGTCGAAAGTTTTTATATACCTCTGCTGCTATGGCTCTTTTATTATTTAGA
>JAIBDQ010000138.1 GCA_024686135.1 Halobacteriovorax sp.
GGTAGGCCTTAAGCTCTAGCATGCAATACGGACACCATGAGCCGCGAAAAAATTTTAATACCACAGGACCTTTTTTAAGTGTTTCTGAAAAAGGTTTTCCACCGATATGAAAGCTAGGAGCTTTTGTTCCTTCTTGTTTTGATGTTTTTTCAATTCCAGATTTTCGAAGCTCTTTTATGGCCCTAGCAAATTCAGCTTTAATATTGGGGTCCATCTTTTTTGAACCCTGTTTTCTTTTCTCTAGTTGCTCCGTAAGAGTAAGTGGTGAGGAAGGACTAGTCTTATTGTCCGCAGCTAAGATAAGCTTAGGGGACGAAACAAATATAAAAATTGCTAAATAGATTTTGACGACAAGCATGTTTTTCTTCATGATGATTCCTCTTTTGATTGAGGGAGGTGTATAGCAAAGCCCTAGGGAGAGGTCGAGGTTGATATGACGCACAAATTTAAGATAACCATACCATTAGCCATTTTAGTTACTTTGATTACAGTAATTTACCAGCGCTCAACTGGGCCTACTTATCCTAAAAAGGTAATGATCGGAGAGGGCGACGCAGCGGTAAAGGTTAAGTTTCCAAGAAGTCACGGAGGAAGCACTGACGCTCCAATTGAAATTCCAAAAGTATCAAAGAATATGCAGGGAACTATTACTTTTAAAAGATACCCAACAGACGATCCCTGGAAAACTGTATCTCTTACTGATGAAGGTAACTTCTTAAAATTCCAGCTTCCCAATCAACCTCCTGCTGGAAAGATAATGTATTACATAACTTTAAATATTGATGGGGTTGTTCAAGATGTTTCAACTGTGCAGGACCCAATTTTTATCAGATACAAAGGAGAGGTTCCCACTTATATTTTGGCCCCTCATATTTTCTTTATGTTCCTTTCGATGCTTTTATCTGCCCTCGCTTTATTTGAAGCGCTTTTTAAGACAGAGTCGTTCGTGAAAATCTCTTATTATGTCACTGGTTGTTTGATGTTTGGAGGAATGGTTCTAGGTCCTCTTGTGCAAAAATTTGCCTTTGGAGTTTATTGGGCGGGCTTTCCTTTTGATTGGGACTTAACCGACAATAAACTTCTTATCATGGTAATTTTTTGGAGTATTGCGGCTATTATAAATTTTCGTAAACCAAATCGAGTTGCTACTATTATTGCAGGGATTGTTTTATTTTGTATGTACGCTATTCCCCATTCAACAATGGGATCGCAGTACGATTATGAAAAAGGATCTGTTGAAATTAAAGATGGATTTAAGGACAAAGTTTAACTTTTACTCCGGTGCCCAAGTCATAAACAGCTTCGGCACCTGTATGACCGGTTAGGATTAAATAATAATTTCCAACTGATAAAACCAAGAAAAGAAAAATCCCAATATACTTTTTAGGAAATTTATATTGAAGGGGCTCGTAGAGAAGCCCCGCTAAATATAGGTAAAGTGCTTTATGAGCTAGGTCATCATGTTTTTGAAGAATGGCCAATGAGCAGGCCGTATTTTTTACAGCGTCGTAAGCCTCATCACCCAAGAAAAGATTCACCATATAAGTAAGAAGCCCGCCGTAGAAAAAAAAGCGAAAGGCATAGGTCCATGTCTTTTCAAGATGTTTCGGTTTGCCGATCGCGTCAAGAAGAAGCCAAACAGGACTTAAGGCCATCAATACGATGGGAAAATGGCTAAACAAGGCATGGTAAAGCTCAGTTCTCAATTAGGTTTCCAAGTTTTTTATGATATGCATAAACCCTATTATAGAGAGGTACCAAATGAAAAGAGCTTTGAGCTTTGTCTTAATATTTTCAGCTATTGTCGCAGTTTCCAGCACACCAAGAGTCTCACATATTCTTTTTGAAACCCTTGAGACTTTGGCCAGCGATTCACTTGAGGGAAGACAGCCGGGTACTCCAGGCGGTGAAAAGGCCGTAGATTATTTAGTTCAAAAAATAAAAGATATGGGTGTAGTTCCTTTTGGTAGAGGTGGTTATAAGCAAGACTTTACCATCTTTACTAAGATGGAAAAGGTTGGAGACAATAGCGCTTCCATTGAAGGTATTGTGGCTCCGAAGTTTCAACCACTATCCATGTCGTTGACGGGAAGTTTAAAAGATCGCGACTTAATTTTTGTTGGTTATGGAATCTCTATTCCTAAGTCCGATGAAAAGCTTACTTACGATGATTATGACGGCGTCGATGTCAAAGGAAAGATTGTTATTTTTATGTCTGGGGATCCGGCCATTGGAAATAGTGAGTCTAAATTTAGAGATCCCGCTTATATCACCTACCGAACACTTTTTTATAAAATAAAAAATGCTGCTGCTCATGGAGCTGCTGGCGTTCTTTATGTCCAAGACCCTCTTTCTCTTACTAGAGGTGAGGAAGATCCATTCTTTGATGAGCGAGAAGGTGGTGGGGACCGAATTGATGCTGTAGCGGGACAAGTGAGAATAGATTTTATCAACAAGTTCCTAGAGCAAAAAAGTTTAAGAGAGCTGCAAAAAGAAATCTCAGTCACTCAAAAACCACTTTCAATGGAACTTAATAAAAAGGCCAATCTTAGCGTTAAACTAGAAAAGAAAACTGGCAGAGTCTCTAATGTTATTGCCTATCTTCCAGGATCTGATGAAGAACTAAAAAAAGAAATCATCGTCATAGGTGCTCATATGGATCACCTTGGTTACGGCGGCCCAAGCTCTCTTGGAGACCGTAGAGTTCGCGCTATTCATAATGGAGCTGATGATAACGCCTCTGGAACTGCTCTGGTTATGGACATGATAAAAGAGCTTAAGGATAAAAACCTAAAGAGAACCGTTATCGCTGTTCTTTTTAATGCTGAAGAAATGGGGCTTCTTGGTTCTGCTCATTTTGCTAGTAGCTGGCCTCGCTACGAGCCTAGTTATGGAAAGATTGTGGCCATGCTGAACTTTGATATGGTTGGACGCTTTAATAAGTCCGTTCAAGTAATGGCAACTGATTCTGCTTTTGAATGGAATGACGTTTTAAAGAATATTACACCTGTTGATGAGCATCCTTTTGAATTTTCAAAAGAGAGCGTTGGATCTAGTGATCATGCTTCTTTTGCCAATGCTAAAATACCAGTGCTTTTCTTTACTACTGGCGGGCACGATGATTATCACCGCCCAAGTGATGATTCCAGTAAGATTGATTATTCTTCTATGCAAAAAACAAGAGTCTTTGCTACTGACCTTATAGAGTTCATGGATGAAAACGACTCTGGCCTGACCTTCAACCCTGACTTTTCAATGGGAACTGGCTCTGATCGTCCTCGTGGATATGGAGCACATCTTGGTTGTGTTCCAAAGTTTGGACAGTCGGACGATATCATTGGAGTTCTTTGTACAGGGACCTCTCCTAATTCACCCGCTGAAGCCGCAGGAATGCTGGCCGGTGATATCTTGAGCCGAGTAGGTGAAATTGATATCAAAAATATTTATGATTTAGTTTTTGCTCTTAAATACTATAGAGCCGGAGATAAGGTTTTATTAAAATGGAAAAGAGGAAGAGCCCTCCTTTCTAAAGAAGTAACTCTTACTAAAAAAGGCGGAAGTAAGTCTCTTCATAAAAGCTGTCATTTTCCTCTCGCTCATGAACTATGATGTCGTCGTAATAGGTGCTGGAGCTGCTGGGCTAATGGCTGCGGCCACTGCTGGAAAGCGAGGGAAGAAGGTACTTCTATTAGAGCATAATAAAACCGCCGGAAAGAAAATCTTGATCTCTGGCGGTGGTAGGGCCAATTTTACAAATCTCAAAGTTACGCCAAACGATTATATTTGTTCCCAAAGAAATTTTCATAAATTTGCTCTCAAAGAATACCGGGAAGAAGATTTTATCAACCTTGTGAGATCCTATAAAATTAATTTTTTTGAAAAGAAATTAGGACAGCTTTTTTGTGAAGTTAGCGCAAAAGAGCTTCTCTCAATGCTTTTAAAAGAATGTGAGAAAGCTGGGGTTGAGATTCACTATGGAGCCAGAGGGATTCAAATTACTGATCAATATAAAATCAGCTGGAAAGATCATTCAGTAAATTCAGAAAAGCTTATCATTGCAACCGGAGGTCTTTCTGTTCCAACTATTGGCGCTACAGACTTTGGGCAAACTCTGGCAAAAGAATATGGGCATAAAATTATCCCCATGAGACCGGCCCTTGTGGGATTAAAGGTGAATGGTACGTCCGAGCTTTCTGGTCTTTCCCAAGTCGCGGAGGTCAAAGTTGGGAAATTTAAAGTTAAGGAAGATGTCCTTCTCACTCATAAAGGCCTAAGTGGACCTGCCATCTTAAAGACTTCACTTTATTGGGAAAAAGGACAAGCGATTAGGATCAATTGGCTGCCAGAAGAAAACTTAGATGAGCTCTTAGTTCAGTCAAAGAAAACTATTACTCAAATCCTTAATTCTAAATTGCCCAATAGACTTCTTGATTTCTTAGTTCCGCAAAATAAGATGCCCCTTAATGAAATACCTAAAAAAGAGATCAATAAGATAAAAGAAAATATTAGAAACTTTGAAGTCTTACCCTCAGGAACTGAAGGCTATAGAAAAGCTGAAGTTACTGCTGGAGGTGTTGATACTAGAGATATTGATCAAAAGACAATGGAAAGTAAATTATCTCCTGGATTATTTTTTATAGGGGAAGTTTTGGATGTAACTGGCCAACTTGGTGGTTATAATTTTCAATGGGCCTGGTCTTCTGGAGTTATTGCAGGTCGCTCGGTATAAGTTCTATTAGTACGTAGGGCTGAATAATTATGAAGCGGGCGAGTTTTAAATTCTTGTTCTCATCCCATTCTTTAACTTCACCATCAGTTGGTTTTCTAAGAGCACCTGATTCTAACCAAAGTTTAATAAACTCAACTTTATCTTGGGCAACCGCTACAGCGGCATCGAGAAGATCTACACCCGTCACAATAAAGACGGCACCATGCTCATGATGTTGTTTGAGAGGGGCCCAGTCGGTTTCCTCAACTTCAGTTTTTAGCTTGTCTTTAAGTTCATTTATTTTTTCTTCGCTCATTTAATTTCTCTATATTCGGCTTCGATGGTTTCGCCTTGATCAACATGGCCATTTGAAAAAGACTCACGAGTAAATGGTCTCCCTCCTGTTCGAACCACTCTCACTTGAGTGTTGAGAAGTGACTTCTCTCCAGTCTCTCCAGAGATGGCCACTAACCAGGCAATAACAACTAAAACGGGGTTATTTTCCCAGTAGGATAGGGTGGCAAGTGTCGCTACGAGAATTCTTGGAGCAAAGAAAAAACCTAACCACCAAAATAATCCACCAAAGGCCACATTTGAAAACAATAGTGTTAGGCGAGGAAAGAGAGTTATAAAGATCAAAAAGAAGACACCGTGATTTTGCCAGAAAATAGCATTCCTAAATTCAACTTCTGTTGAATTCATAAGTAGGGTCGTGGCGCCAGTTATGGCCAAGAAAATAATGGCGATCTTCATGATAGTATTCATGAAGGACTATTTAACAAATAATGGATCATTTTCCAACTAGGCGCGAGAAGTATTATCTTTGTCTGGAACTACGAATTCACCTTTAACTATGCGAATTCCGTAATCAATTGCAGAAAGTGAGCTAATAATCATAGCAATATGAAGCAAATGATTATTCATAACACCTGATTGGAGATAATTAATGAATAGTGCCAATTGTATGGCAATTGTTAGGGTTCCAAGCCTTCTATAGGGAATATGGTGCAGTACCTCTACACCATGTCTTGCTATTAATGTTAATCCAGCTCCTAGAACAATAATATCCTTAGAAACTAAAAGAAGGAACTTCCAAGCTGGAATAGCGCTCGTATAGAAAGTTGTGATGGCGACTGATAAGAGAAGTAGCTTATCTGCGATAGGTCCTAATGACTTTCCAAATTTAGAATGCCAATTTAAGTTCAAAACTAAAAATATATCAATATGAGTAAAGATCACTGCCATGACGAGAAAGAGCCTAAGTCCGTATGGGGCAAATGGGTAATAAGCCGCAATGGCCACTCGAGATGTGGTTAAAAGATTAGGTATAAATCTATAAGGACTTTCAAAATTCATCATGATATTAATAGTTTAATGAATTGTTTAAATAAAGATAGGGAGGGGTTAAAAATTCTCCTGATTCAAATTCGTGAGGATCCCTCCGTGCGGGAGGAGGAGCATCAAAGCTTTGCGGATTATGCTGGAGTAGAAAAGTCTCAAATTAGGGTTCTTAATGTTTTTGATACCCCAAACTTTTCAAATGATGTCATAGAGGGCTTTTGCGCAGTCTTTATAGGCGGTGCTAGCGAAGCTTCAGTTTTAGAGCCAGATAAATATAGTTTTATTTCTTCATGTATAAGCTTAATTAACAAGATAATTGACAAAAAAATTCCAACCTTTGCTTCTTGTTTTGGCTTTCAGTTGGCAGTTCTGGCCCTAGGTGGAGAAATAACTAGGGATACTGAAAACTTTGAGATGGGAACTCTTCCTATTTTATTAACTGAGCATGCAAAGACTGATTCTGTTTTTAGAAATATCAATTCAGGGTTTAAGGCCGTATCAGTTCACCAGGAAAAGGCGACGGAGCTCCCAAGTGGTTGCCAGCTTTTAGCATATACGGAAAGTTGTTTGCATTCATTCAAGGTACTAGATGCACCCTTTTGGGCCTTTCAGTTTCATCCCGAATTAGATCGTGATCGATTAATAGAAAGACTCAATGTTTATAAAGAAAAGTATACACAAGACCCGACTCACTTAAATAAGATTCTTGAATCAATAGAAGAAACTCCAGAGTCTAATCAACTTGTCCAAAACTTTGTTGTCAATGTACTAATCTCTTGAATCATCCTCAAAGATTGATTCTTCTTTACTGTTATTATTAGAGCCGCCGAACTTTTGTCCAAAAGTAATAAAAGGGAAAATAAATGAATCGCCTGAGTCATTTTGAAATCTATCTAGTGTGAGCTCTATAAATTGTCCATTTTGATTTTCCCGGCCAAAACCTAGAGAATAATTAATTTCTTCAGACTTAATATTAAAGGGCTTATAAACTCTTCCTCTAAAATAAATAGTTTTTTCTTTTTCAGGAGTTAGAATAATTTTTGCATAAACTCCAAGTTCTGGTGAAATAGCACCGCTTGTTCCGGCCATAATAAACATGGCTCCCGTATCAATTCCAACTTCGAGATGGCCACCTAGTGTTTGAACACCTATCGCTGCTCCTCCACGAAGAACCATAATTGAACCACCGCCTCTAACTTCAGCAACTACCCAACTTGGTAAATTAAAGTCAGTATCTATCTCTGAGAGCTCGTCATTAGAGTGATCTTGGCTTACGGCCTGAACCTCTGCATCTTTAACTAGAATAAGCTCATCGGTCTCTTTATCTTGAAGTAATAGAACCTCACTGCTTGCAAAGACCGTATTTATAGATATAAGTGTAATAATTCCAAGTAGATACTTCATAAATGCTCCTGTAGTGATTTTATATCATTAAAATGAAGCAATGTGTTATTTGTTGGAAAGTTTATAGGGAGAAATATACTTATTAGTTATTAAGGGAGGATGATAACTTCGCTTCGTGCCTCTAAATCTTTAAGAACACGGTAATGAGATTCATTAAAGGAGTCTAGGTCTAACTGCTTGATGGCAGGTAAAAGTTTTCTTTCTCTCATTCTGGCTAAATATTTCTTAAGAACTGCAGGTGACTTTGAGTTCATGTCCGCCGGATTCAGGATAACTGTGTTTGAGCTATTCATAGTTGAGCTTAGGTAATCTTGAAATCCCTTCTTTCCATTTTTTCCAGTCAAGACAACATGGTCACCCTTTCTAAGCTTTGATCTAAGATGACTAATGGCCCTTTTTTTATCTCCATTGAACTTCTCTAATAGCTCGGGCCAATTGACCATTCTTAAATTGAGGTACTGAGAAGAACTTGGGTTATAAGCTCCATCTTCAAAGGCCAGGACATTTTTTCTAAAGAATAGATCCTTACCAGTTAGTGACTTTCCTTTAGGGTCAAAGATGACAAAGTCAGCTACATTTTTATCAACTAAGTCCACTGTGGGAATGCCGATCTTTCTCATTCCTTTTGACCATTCGATACTATCTAAAGAGATTGTATTTTTCTTAACAC
>JAIBDQ010000011.1 GCA_024686135.1 Halobacteriovorax sp.
AAATGATTTAAGTTTTGATATGGATCAAGGTATAAGACTTCTCATCGCAATTGGAGAAGTCTTTGATCATCTAAGTGAATGTAGTTGTAACGCCCTTCAGGATCTAACATTCAAGGCCGCTAAATCTAAAATTATCATTCGCAAGCCCGGAGGCTGTGAAGTTAAAAAGAAGTTCAGGCTTCAACTCACTGATATATTACTATCTCAAATTGATGCTTCTTTTATAGTGAAAGAGGATACATCAAATTGTTCTTATGAAATTCAGTTTAAATAAAGGAATGTATAGGGATTTTCCTCTAGGTTAAAGAGTCCAGGTGGAAGTTCAAAAGTATTATTCCTTCAAATAAACAATATGAATTGCAATAGGTCCTTTGGGACCAATACTCATCTCAAACTCTACACGGTCATTCTCGTAGAGCTTCTTGCCCCCTAGAGCAGTTGAATGAAAGAAGAGGTCTTCCCCGTCAGAGTCTGGGTCAATAAAACCAAAGCCTTTTTCTTCATCGTAGAACTTAACTATTCCTCTTAAGAGAGTTCCTTCTACGTTTTTTTTGGTTTTTGGCTTAATAATGGCTTCGCCCCAAATAATTTCAGAGATGACTTCAATTTTGTCGCCTTTATGGATTTTCTCTAATTTTTTTATTACCGCTTCTTCAGTTTTAGCGTCGACTATTAAATTAGCTCTTTTTCTCTTTTTGGTTTTTTTAGTATCGTATTTAACGAGTTCAACATTTATCACTGAAATAATAATCCTTTAAAGGTGAGGAACTTTTTCATTCCCACTCAATTGTCCCTGGAGGTTTACTGGTTATATCATAAACAACTCGGGTAATGCCGGCGACTTCGTTTGTTATTCTAGAGCTGGCCTTTGATAGAAAGTCTCTTGGGACGTCAGACCATTCTGCGGTCATACCGTCCGTTGAGTTTACAAGACGGATACAGATAACTTGTTCGTAGGCACGGGCGTCGCCCTTAACGCCTACAGTATTAACTGGAAGAAGAACGGTGAAGGCCTGCCAAACGGCATCATATACTTTGAAATTATGTAGTTCCTCAAAAAGAATTTGATCTGAGTCCTGAACTTTTTTAATGGAGGCTTCGTCAATTTCACCAAGGACACGGATTCCAATTCCAGGTCCCGGGAATGGGTGGCGATGAACCCATTCATGTTTAAGCCCTAGTTGCTCACCCATCACTCTAACTTCGTCTTTAAATAAAAAGCGAAGAGGTTCAAGAAGCTCGAGGTTCATTCTCTCTGGAAGTCCGCCCACATTATGGTGAGACTTAATGGTTGAAGACTTACCGTCTTCATCGTGGGGAGAAAGTGACTCAATGACATCTGGGTACAGGGTTCCCTGAAGCAGGTACTTAAATTTAATATTATGAGAATCTTCGTAATCATGTACTTTTTTCTCAAAGACTTCAATAAAGGTGGTTCCAATGGCCTTACGTTTTGCCTCAGGATCCCCTTCACCTTTAAGCTTTCCAAGAAAAAGATCTTTAGCATCGATGATTTCAATATTAAGCGGTGTTTTTTCTTTTAGGAGTTCAATATGATGATAATCCTGCGGTCTTAAAAGTCCATTATCAACAAAGAAGCAATGAACCTTGTCGCCAAGAACTTCGTGGCAAAGTGTTGCTGCCACAAGAGAGTCAACGCCTCCAGAAAAAGCGCAAAGAACATAATCTTCTTTCACTGAAGCTGCCAGCTCTTTTGCTTCTTCAAGCATTGCGGCCGCGGACCAGTCTTTTTGAAGTAGGGCCATGTCTTCGTAAAAATGTCTTAGAATATCTTTACCATGCTCGGAATGTTCCACCTCTGGGTGAAACTGAAGAGCAAGCAAGGCCTTTTCTTTATGTTTAATTCCGGCTAATAGATTATTATTGCTCATAAGAACCGCTTCAAATCCATCTGGAACTTTTGTTACATGGTCAAAATGGCTCATCCAAACATTAAAGTCATTTGGACAGCCTGGAAACTTCTCACCTTGAAAGTGAATCTTAGCGTGACCGTATTCCCCTTGAATTCCTTTTTCTACAGTTCCGCCATAGTGACGGGCCATAAGCTGCATACCATAGCAAATACCAAGGGTAGGAATATCATCAAGACCGATTAGGAACTCATAGTCGTTCTTATCTTCTGAGACACTCATGGGTCCACCTGAAAGAACGAAGGCCTTAGGACGCTGTCCCGCTTCGATTCTTTTACGACTTTCTTTTAGAGTTATGATTTCACTTGAGTAACCAAGTTCACGAGACTTTCTTGTAATAAGCTGTGTGTATTGTGATCCAAAATCAACAATCCAAATCAATCTTTCTTGCTGCTCCATCTTCCGTCCTTAAATAATGGATTAACTAATTGAATAGTTAGGTGCTTCTTTTGTAATGATCACATCGTGGGGATGACTTTCTTTTAGAGAAGCGGCCGTAATGCTTACAAACTGTGCTTTTTCTCTAAGATCCGTAAGAGTTTTCGCTCCCACATAACCCATTCCCGACCTAATACCACCAAGAAGCTGATAAATATTTGAATGAAGACTTCCTCTATAAGGAACTTGTCCTTCAATTCCTTCTGGAACAAGCTTTCCAATTTCATCTACTGAACCTTGCCCATAACGATCTTTTGATCCAAGAGTCATGGCACCGATTGAGCCCATGCCTCGGTATACTTTGTATGAACGTCCTTGATAAAGAATCATCTCACCTGGAGCCTCATCAGTTCCCGCAAAAAGAGATCCGATCATAATACATTTTGCTCCAGCCGCTAAGGCCTTAACAATATCGCCAGAGTACTTAATCCCACCATCAGCAATATAGGGAACCCCCGCTTTTTCACATACTTCTCTAGCATCCATTAGAGCGCTTAACTGAGGTACACCAATACCAGCGATAACTCTTGTAGTACAAATCGAACCTGGTCCAATCCCGACTTTGATTCCGTCGGCACCTGCGTCGATTAGGGCCTTACAGCCTTCAGCAGTTCCAACGTTTCCAGCGACCACATCGCATTTTAATTCTTTTTTAAGACGCTTTACCATTTCTATAACGCCTTTAGAGTGACCATGGGCCGTATCAACAACAACGGCGTCAACACCCGCTTCACTTAAGGCCATAGCGCGGTCATATTCTTTATCCCCAACACCAATCGCGGCAGCACATCTTAGGCGACCTTGATCGTCTTTACTGGCATTCGGATAATTGATGTCTTTAAGAATATCCTTGATCGTAATAAGGCCTTTTAGTTTTCCAGCACCATCAACCACAGGAAGTTTTTCAATTCTATGCTTATGAAGAAGAGCTTTAGCTTCATCTAGAGGAATATTCTCTCTCGCCGTGACCAGTTCTTCTTTAGGAGTCATCACGTCTTTAACTTTTTGACTTAGGTTATTTTCAAACTGCATATCTCGGCTGGTTAGAATACCTACTGCTAAATTATTTTCATCTACAACGGGAACACCAGTAATCTTATGAGTAGAGATAAGCTCTACCAATTTAAAAAGTGTTTCATCCGGATGAATGGTGATGGGGTCAGTGATCATACCGGCCTCAAACTTTTTTACTTTTTTAACTTCTCTTGCCTGGTCTTCAATAGAAAGATTCTTGTGGATAACACCAATTCCCCCTTCTTTTGCCATGGTGATGGCGGTATCTGATTCAGTGACGGTATCCATAGCGGAAGAGACAATAGGAATCTTGATCGAAATATTCTTTGAAAACCATGTATCCATCTGGGCTTCACTAGGAAGGATCTCTGAATAACCAGGTTTTAAAAGAACGTCGTCATAAGTTAATGCGGGGTGATCGGAAATCTTGGACATGAGAACCTCAGGCTTTTTGTGAAGTATAACACTGCCTGAGGACGATGAAAATAATTAGTATGAGCGCTGATAGTCCTGATCATAGCTCTCAAGCTCATTAATCAGGTCATTTACCTCATTTGTGTGACGCGTCTGTCTCTTATACTCTTTTCTAAGAGTTGACTCAAACACGTCCTTTGGCGCTTCAGTAGGCCTTGGAACTGAAGCTGGAGCTCTTTTCTTGGGTGTGACCTTTTTAGGGGCCTGGGCTGCTTTTTGAGCAGCTTCAAAACGCTTCTGGTTATAGATACGAATATCACCCTGTTCTTTTTTGGCCTTAGGTGCCCAATCAGCACCAAAGACATAAACCTTAGCACCGCTTTTCTTTGAATAATCGATCTTGTTCTTAACCACTCTTTTCTTAGGCTTCATCTTTTTAAGTCTAGAGTTGTAGTAGTTGAGAAACGAATCCTTCTCACTTGCTGAAGTTTTTGCCCTAACAACAGGAGCTTTGTACTTTGGCTTATAAGAAGGAGTGACTGTGGCAGCCGACGCTTTTCCGCCATTAGCAATTTCGCGAATAAGAGCCGTGCTATCTGAGGTCGTTGTTGTTCTTGCTGGGAACTGGTCACCTTCAACATGAGAAGCGATTCCTCGACTTCCTCTAACCATTGGAGGAAGAGCTGTTCTCTCTTCTTCTTTTGGCTTGGCTGCATGTATTTGAAAGTCACGTGAAGCCTGTTGATCAAGAGACTTAACTCCCCCAAAAAGACTTACCACTTTTTTGTAAGAGGCCTGCCCAATAGGAGTTGGTTGTCTTGGTGATCCATTTTCATAGTCTTTTGAGATAAAAGAAAACTGACCGTCCTGAAGTAGAGCGGTTCTGTATTTTTCAAACTTATTTGAAAAATCCCAAGTACCACTAATAGTCATCAGCTGACTTTTTCCGCTATAAGCATCAAAAGAGATGACAGACTCTCCGTACATATAATTGATATGAGCATTTGCCGTCTCTACAGTGAAAGACTCCTCTCTATTATAAGACTGTAGCCAAAGATAACCACCTTTAAGCTCCAGAGTTTTTCCATTTAATTTTACATGTCCGCTTCCAGAAAGGTGATACTGATGATCGTAGTAATCAGAAAATGTGACCTGACTCCCTACCTCAGTAAAGATTTCAGAAAAGTTGTGGATCTGATCCCCAACCTTAACCTTTTTAGTTTTACCCAAATGATGAATAAAAGCGTTACCTTTAACACTTCCCACCATCGCAATTGGTGCTATTGCAAAAGCGTTGGCGATAAAGCCAAAACCTGCAATCAGGGTAATAAGAAGACTACTTCTTGTATTTTTGAACAATCTTTTCATAATGACCACTCAGGATTTTCCACTCGTCAGTGTTTCTATATTTCAATCTAAATTCTTCTACGGTATCGAAGAACTGATCGTTGTTACCTTGTTTTAAATGTGTCAAGGCCGCCCAAAGTCTTGCTCCTCTATAAAATTTAGAAGCTGGGTATTCCTTAACTAATCTATCTAAATGAGTAATAACCCATTCCGGATGCTCACCTGATTCAAAAGCTGCAACTCCAGCTTGAAAAAGATATTTATCATTGATTTCTCTATGCTCTGGATAGTGAACAGCGAGAGCGTGGAAGAACTGTGCGGCTTTTTCAAATTCTTGTTTCTTAAAAGCTGTTTCAGCTGTGGCAAGAATTTGGTTTGGACTCCACTTATAGATGTCGTACTTAACAAGATCATTTTGTGGAGCTACTGGAGCAACAGAGGCTAAACCTCTTCCCTTTTCTTCTTTTTGCTTATCATCGAGCTTTAGCTTTAAAAAGTTATTGGTACTTTTTAAACCTTGAATTTCAAAACGAAGACGTTCAATATCCATTTTGAGTTCTCTATTTTCTCTAGCTAAAGCTAGTGCTGAGCGCTCATAGTTATTGATAACCTCTGCTCTTGATTCAATCTTTTCCATCAAGTCACATGATGAAAACAGTGCCGTAGAAGCAACTAGGAGGATAAATTTTTTGTTTTTTACGTTCATAACTAAGTCCATAAAATTGACTATTACTATTCTTCATACGTCTAATCGGGTTCTTAGCAGAAAAACTTAAATAATCTCTTATAGTTAAAAGTGGTTTAGTCGGGTATTAGGGACAACTACCCAATATCCTTGACTGAGGCCCCTAAAGCCCGAATAATTTTAATCTATGGAGCATTTACTCGGATTTGATATTGGTGGAACCAAGACTGAAGTTAGCCTCTTTGCCCTCGGAGGCGGAGACGGAGACTTTAAGGTTTCCACAAAGGATGGAAAGTCCGACCTTAAGGTTCTGGCCTCTAAGAGGATGCCTACATCAAGACAAGATGGCTATGAGACCTATCTTAAAAACCTCTTAGAGCTTATTCCGGCCGTTACAAAAGAAGGCTCTATAGAGATAGATGATCTAGAAGGAATGGGTCTTGGTCTTCCTGGATCTGTTCACCCAGAAACGGGCAAAATGCTTAACGGCAATACTCATATGATGATAGGAAAAGATGTGGCGGGAGATATTAGAGAGGCTCTTGGCTTTAGATCCCCTATTGCAGTAAATAATGATGCTAGCTGTTTTGCTCTAGCGGAGGCTCTTTGCGGAGCTGGTCTTAAGTATGAAGCAGATCATGGGCTTCCTATTTCTAGACAACAATCAATTGGCATTATTTTAGGAACGGGCTGCGGAGGCGGTTTAATTTACGGCGGTAAAATTCTAAACGGAGGTAAAGGCGGCGGCGGAGAAATTGGTCATACGACATTAGTAACTGACGGTCATCCTTGCTATTGCGGAAGAATGGGTTGTGCGGAACTGTATCTAGCAGGACCGGCACTTGAAAAAAATATGCCAGGTAAAAAGGCTACTGAAATTTTTGAATTAGCCGAAAAAAAAGACCCCGCAGCACTTGCTGTTGTTAATGACTACCGTCAAAAACTTTGCGACTTCTTAATTAATCTAAATAACTTCTACGATCCTCACTATATTGTTTTAGGTGGAGGGGTTAGTAAGCAGACAGTTATTTATGAAGGTCTTGAAGAAGAGCTCGGTAAAAAAATGTTTGTCTCTGGAAAGACGCCAAATATTTATCAACATCAATTATCTGATAGTGCCGGAGTTCTTGGTGCTGCCATTATGGTTTTATAATTAGAAGCTGACTTTTACGCCAACGGTGTGAATAAGCTCATTTCCTTCAGATCCAGTTTGGAACATTCGATCTGATTCTTGATTATATTGTTCGATACCTAAATAAGGTTGAACTTTAGACTTACCCCATTTAAATGAGGTGGATACTTTCGCTCCATACATACTTTCATATTCACCATCCGTATCAATACTCTGACTTGTGTAAGCATCAATGGCGAGCCAAGGATTATCTTTTTCTCTTCCTCCCCATGATCCTGAATCAAGCCCAACAGAGGCGTTCACTTCAAACTCGGCCCTATCCATCCCCCAAAGATCAACGCCGGCCAATCCTTCAACAGTGGCACGGCAACGCCATTTTCCAAGGTCACCTTCAGTTTTAAACCCAACTCCAGCCTTAGCCTCAAGAGAGTATTCATCATCCATATGTTCTAAATAATTGTAGCGAACTGAGCCACTGAGTTCATGCCAATAATCTTGAATTGATTGGGATCCTCTATCTTTGTCTGTTCTCTCGCGAAAAGAAAGAGTCCCTATTCCATAAAGTCGTTTATCATCTTGAAAGTTTTTTGTTCCTCTTAAAGAAAGAGTCGTCTCTTCCATGGCCTCAATATATTTTCTGCCATCTTCATCTCGGTAATAGCTATAACCAAAATTTCCTTTTTGAGGTGCCTCTCTAGAGAAAAGGTTACTTGAATAACGAATTCTAAAACTACCATCATCCCCTTCTTCATCATATTGAAGAGCGTGTCCATAAGTTCTCGCCCGATCATCAGCAGTCTGCTTTCCTGTTAACGCAATACCGCCGCCGTGAAGAAAGTTGTCATTATAAGTATCTGTAGTAATGCTTCTTTTTCTATTTTTACCAAGCCAGTGATTCATAAAACTTCTTTTCTCTCGTGCGAGATCAGCTTCTTTTTTCGCGTCAAAGTCGGGACTTAATTCTTTTTCTGAAGGGGCTGCGCAGAACCAGCCTTTTTGTTTCTTACTTCTACTTTTAGCTGAGCTGAAGAGCTTATTCATAGGAGCTTCACTTCTAACAGGACAAGAAACTCCTGAATTAGAAGGTAGGGTTGCAATTGATTGAATGGCCTCTAAGTTCTTGGTTCCCACTTCAACAAGTTGTTTTTCTGATGGGGCTTCAAGAGTCTTCATAAGATTGCTATTTAAAAGAAGGGGTAACTCTTCAGAGATGTTCCCACCGAGCTCTTGAACCAGTTTGGTCATCTTCGCAATATCTGTATATTCCTGAATCATCCTCTTACTATTAAGTTTTCCATCTTTAAAAACCTCATAGACATCATCTTTTTGGTTATAAACTAGGCTCACTCCATTACTTTCATAAATGGGTTCGCTGGCCACGGCCGTGGCAAGACAAAAAAGCGACAATAAAAATGCGAATATTAGTACCTTCAAGTAAATCCTCTCACCTTAATATCGGGAGGAAATGACAAAAACTTGACTCAAATCAAAGACTTAATAGACAAAGTTTTGCTAAGATAGATCCGATAAGGACGTTATGATGAATAAGTTTTTTAGCCTCTTAGTCTTAGGCTTTTTAAGTTTTCAAGTATTTGCAGATAATTCTATTCCAGAAACCGTTGTAAAACATGGAGGCCAACTCCTAAGTCATAACGGCTCAACATATCTTGTTTTAAATTTCGATGCCGCTCCAAAATGGCATACCTACTGGAAAAATCCAGGTGACGCAGGTCTTCCTACCAGTACTGAAATGACTCTTGCTGGAGAGCCTTTAAAGCTTGAGGCCCTGGAATGGCCTGCACCAAATAGATATTTTGAACAAGGTAATATGCTGGCCTATGGTTATGAGTCGGCCTACAGCTTCTTTTTTAAACCTAGTCCCACCCAACTCGCGAAGATTGAATCATCAGAAATAACGATCACATCTAAGTGGCTTGTTTGTAAGCATATTTGTATTCCAGGTAAAAAAGTTATTACTCTAGATCGCGGAAAATCTAGCGGCGACTCCCTTATCTCTAGAGAGGAAGCTATAGCGAGATTTGAAGCTCTTCCAGAACTAGTCCCACTTCCCACTTCGCTTGATCTGGTTTTGGCAAAAGATCCAGACTCTAGTGGACTTCTTCTTTTTGCAAACCTAACTGACTACTCTTCTGAGAATTTAAACAAGAGCTTAAATCTAATCACTCCTTTTCCTAAGGAGCCTTTTACTTTTAAGCACGAAAAAAAGTTTCAGGATAAAAAAGGAAATATCTATGCCAAGCTACCCATCGAGTGGGATGGTGAGTATATGGATCCGGCGATCAACTTACCTGCCGATGGAAAGTTTAAAACTCCGTATAAGCTAAGATTCCTTTTTGCCAATCCATCTTCAGGAAAGGTTCAAGTTATCGAAAAGTCCTTTTCTTCCTTTAGCCTAGATGCAGGAAAAAGGCTTAATGGTTTCTTAGAAATCTTAAAGCCCCTCCCTCACGAGGCGAAGAGCAAAATGGAGACTGGAGCTACTGAAGACAAAATGGGTAAAGTTGACCAAGAGCTTGTTAAGAAGCCCCAAAGTTCTTCTTTTTTATATTTTATTCTTTTCGCCTTTATTGGTGGTCTAATTTTAAACATCATGCCTTGTGTGCTGCCGGTGATTTCACTAAAGCTCTTTGGTCTTATTTCTCATTCAGAGGAATCAAAGGCCCGTATCCTAAAACATAATATCTTCTATACGATGGGAGTCCTCGCCACCTTCCTTCTTATGGCAGTCATCGTCGTTCTGGTAAAAATTAATGGTGAGTCTATTGGTTGGGGCTTTCAACTTCAATCACCTCGCTTTATTGCGGTCATGTTAATCATTCTTTTCCTAATGGCCTTAAATCTTTTCGGACTCTTTGAATTTAAAACTCCAGGGGGAAGTAAACTTGGCGGCGTTGAATTAAAAGACGGCTTTGCGGGTGATTTTTTCGGCGGAGTTCTGGCCACAATACTCTCAACTCCATGTAGCGCACCTTTTTTAGGTACGGCTCTTACTTTTGCTTTTACCGGATCAAACCTCGATGTCTTCGCCATCTTTGTTTCAATTGGTCTTGGTCTATCCGCTCCTTTTATTCTTACGGGAATCTTTCCGAGCATGATTAAGTGGCTACCTAAGCCTGGCATGTGGATGGAACATGTTAAGAAAATTCTTGGAGTAACTCTTTTACTAACGATGGTTTGGCTTCTTGACGTCTTCACCACTCAAGCAGAAGGGACCAGCGCACTTATTAAATTAAATACGGCCATCGTACTACTTTTCTTTGCTATTTATGCTCATCAGAAGATGACTAAGAAACTTTATCTTCGTGCCATCCTTTACTTATTTCCTATAGCTCTTATGGTCAGCCTTTTAGTGACTCCAATCACTAGTCCTGATATTGGATCAGGAGAAAGCTCTATGGTGAGAGAGAAAAGGGCCAAAGGACTTCCTTGGGAAAAATGGAGCGAAGAGGCCATGAAAAATCATATTGAAGATGGAAACCTAGTCTTCATGGATTTTACGGCCAAGTGGTGCTTTACCTGTAAGATCAATGAAAAGGCCGTGATTGAAACTAAGGGTTTCAAAGAACTTACTGAGAGAAAAGGCGTTAAACTACTCCTCGCCGATTGGACAAAAAGAGATCCCATTATCGGAGATTGGCTTAAATCTAAAGGCTATGTGGGAGTTCCGGCCTACTTTATTCAAAAACCAGATGGCACCTTGATTGATTTAGGTGAAACCATTACCCTAAAAGAGATAGAAAAAAACCTCGATTAGGAGGAAGTATAAAAGTACTTAGTTTTCTTTTTCTCTTTTTAATCAGCACTCCTGGCTTTACTGCTCAGGAGTGGACCCTCATAGAAAAACAAGACAAGATTGAACTCTACACGGGATCAAACCCCATTGATGATATTTATCCCTACAAGGCCAAAGTCTGGCTCCCCTATTCCATCCCTAAAATCTTGGCCGTCTTCTTAGATAGCAAAAGAAAAAAGGAGTGGGTCCCAAGACTATGGGAGACCTGGATAGAAAATGACTCTACAAAAACCGGATCAAGAATTGAGTACGGTGAAGTTTTAGTCCCCTGGCCTTTTAATAATCGAGACGTCTTAGTCAAAATTGAAACTAAGGTTGTTGGAAATATAAACCACGTCATCTTATTAGCCGCCTCTGTTCAAAACGATCGAATTATAAAAGACTCCGCTGTTAGGGCCATCGTCCACCCAAGTAAACTCGCCTTGATATGGGATGCCGAGAAAAAAGAAACCTTACTTGAGACGGTTTCCTTTACTGACCCCAAAGGCTATATCCCCGCTTGGATAGTAAATCTTTTTCAAAAAACAGAAGCTATAACTATGGTTGAGTCTCTTAGAAGACAATTGGCCAAAAATCTCTATTCCCAAAAGCAAATTGAAGAAATTGAGCAAGGCCTAGAGGGTATTTTAAAAAATGCGGGAAAAAAAGAGCTTGTTAACAAAGCCTCCTCACCTTAAAATCTTCCATATGCCAGAAGACTCTGAATTCATCACATTCTCTAAAAACCCTCGTTTTGCGAAAATGCCCAAAAAAACTAACTTCTTAGTTTTGGATGATATGGACTCAATGCAAGTGGCAGTGTCTAGAGACCTTAAGAGAATTGGTTTTACCGGAAATTTTTATGGTGTAAAAACAATCGCAGAAGCTAAAGAGGCTTTAGAAACACATGATATACATTTTATTTTTGCAGACTGGAATCTTCAAGACGGTGAGATAGGACTAGACTTTTTGAAGCATGTTCGTAAGCACCATAAGCAACCACTTTTTCCAGTGGTGATGTTTACTACTGAAAGTGAAGTTGAAAATATTCTTGAGGCCGTCGAGGCTGGAGCCTCCAATTATCTCGTAAAACCCTGGGAAATCGAGGAACTAAGAGAAAAAGTCTCTCATGCCTATAATGGATTTATTAACGGATAAAATTCTCAAAGGTCTTCTTCTAAAGAGATTACCACTTTAATCGTTTTATCTCTTTTCAAAGCTATTTCAAAAGCTTTAGAGACATCTTTAAAAGAGTATTTTTGAGTGATCATTTTTTTTGAAATGTCCTCAATATCTTTTTTCCAGTACTCGTAACAGTTTGAAATTATATTTTGAGGCATCCCTTTCATCCACTTTATGGTGGCATTTCGAACAGCGAATTGATTTGAGTTAATATTTGGGCTATTGATATACTTTCCAACGATCAAGATATTTACCCCTACAGCAGAAAAAAAGTTTGCGAACTTCCAAAAGCCTTGCTTTTGATTTCCATCTCCAGAGCAATCAATAATATAAGGAAAAGCGCCCGATTGATCAGCATCCATCAACTTAATAGGTGTATACTCCACATTTAGCCCAAGGCTCGCTGCAAATTCAACTCTGTATTTATCGACTTCAAGCAACTGATAATCATAATTCTCTCTTTTAGCTTGAAGAGCACAGAAAAGCCCAACAGGACCGGCTCCAAAGATAAGAAGTTTTTGTTCTTTTTTAAAACCTAATCTTTTAATTTGAGAAATTGCCTCAAAGCTGACTGCTGCAACTTCAATAAGGACCGAAGCTTCTTTGCTAAGTCCTGAAACTAAAACAAGATTTTCTTCTTGTAAAATTACTTTTTCTCTTAATGCTCCAATTTCAGTACCACCAAAAACACTTCCCTTTGCACATAGATTAGTCTCTCCCTGTTTACAGGTCGGGCATTCCCCACAGCCCAAAAAGGCAGCACTTGTAACATTATCTCCGACTTTAAACTTCTTTGAACTTGATTGAATAACTTCTCCAACCCACTCATGCCCTAGATGTAGTTCAGTTTTCTCATCCGCTACTTCTATTGCAAATAGATCAGAGCCACAGATACCAACCATTAAAGGTTTTATTAAGAGTTCACCTTCTTTAAGCTCGTCCGGTGAATCGATCTCTTCAAGTTTAAAGCCTTTATTGCGAAAGACCCATTCACGCAGTTTCATTTAATTCCCCAATAATTTTCACCATCAAATTTGCCATCTCTTTGACCTCATCAAGAGATAACGTAATATCGATTTCTCCTCTCAAGGTTCCCATTAGGGTATCTAATGATTCAATATAGTTAATCTTTTTAAATTCGTATTTCTTTGCAGTATTTGAATAAGGATCTCTCCTTTTATCAAAAGTTCTTCCTTCTTTTAGATAGTCATGCCATTTCCATACGCTGTGGGCAACTCTCATAGATAGTGGGATCATCATAATCCCTCTGGCCAAGAGTTTTTTAGAAAGAATCACGGCCTGATCTGGCGAATTTAATTGCAGGTGAAAAGTAGAAAAGGTTTGACCATCATATTCGTTTGAATCTACTAGTTTAAAATAATCTCCATAAAAAGGACTCTTCTTTAGGGACTCATCAATGATTCTTTTTCTTTTTTCGTTTTCCTCTAAGATTCTATCTACTTTTTTTAGCTGAACTCTAAGCATCGCTCCAGAAATTTCTGAGATTCTCATAGAAGCACCAAGCATAGGACTTATATGCTTAAACTTGTCTTTGTGAAGGGGGTTAAAGGCATAAGCCTGATCGGTTATACATAAAAGCTTCTCGGCCAAAACTTCATCACTTGTAGTAACAGCTCCACCTTCCCCACAAGAAATAGTCTTGTCTTTATTAAAAGAAAAACAGCCTAAATCACCGAAGGACCCTAGTTTTTTTCCTTTATAAGAGGCACCAAGGGCCTGAGCCACATCTTCAATTAAAAAGATTCCTTCTTTTTTTGCAAAATCAGAGATTTTATCGATCTCACATTGCAAGCCATCCATATGAACAGGAATTATTGCTTTAGTATTTTCAGTTACCGAACCTTTGACTTCCTCAAGTGAGATTAAAAGGTCTTTTCCAATATTCACTACAACTGGAATAGCCCCAACGTTAAGGACTGCACTTGCCGTAGCAAAAAAAGTATAAGAAGGAATGATAACCTCATCTCCTTCGCCAATTTCTAAGGCCAGTAAAGAAGCAATCAATGCATTAGTTCCACTTGTTAAGGACACAGTCGACTTTGTTCCTAAAAACTTAGAGAACTCTTGATCAAAAAGTTCGCATTCTCCCGGTTCTTGCTGATATCTAAAAAACTTTCCACTTTCTAAGACCGCTTTAATAGCCTCTAGTTCCTCTTCATCAATTAAATGTTTATTTTTATTGCTCATATCTCTATCTACTCTATTGCAAGAACTACAAGTTTTATATAAATCTCTTTTTCCATTTTTTAGATCATTTCTAAACTTTTCATATTCAGGACTATTCCAAATTTCAATGGCATTTCTTTTATTAACATTCCCAAAATCGTATATTTGATTGAAGTCTTCAAAACAAGAAAGAACATTACCTTTTACAGTTATGGTCAGAATATGCTCTGGTAAACTACAGGGCTTTCGCCTCGTTTCATCCCCACTTCCAAGTTTTGGTAAGACACCCGCTCTATTATATTTAATTATTTCATTATGACCTTTAAGAGATATTATCGATTTCTGAGATTCAGATAGTTCAGAGTAGAATTCATCGATGGCCAATTTTTTGACCTCTTCATGTTTAGTGATGATAAACTTATCAACACCAAATGATATAAGCTCTTCGAATCTTTCTTTAGAATTAATTTTCATACCGTTGGAGTAGAGAATTAATGTCATATTTGGAAGGTCAGTTTTAGCCTTTTTAATAAATTCGTCTATATGAGTACATAAGAGGGGCTCATTATAAAACTCAAAAGCCATTTGACCTGAGTAATTATATTTCTTTAACTGTTCTATAATTTTTTCAAATAGAACCGGGTCCATATCCCCTTGCTCAATTCTTTCGGCGACAGAGTTAGGACAATAGCTACAAGAAAGATTGCAATGACTATTTATCTCAATCTCAACTAAACGAGGTAGCTTCATTCTAGTTCAAATCTCGATGGAATCCGCATTAACGTTTCAATAACTTCTTTTGCTTTTTTACCTTGAAATAAGACTTCATGGGTTGCATTAAAGATATTGGCCCTAATCTCGTACTTCTCAGAAAGAAGATGCACGGCTTGGGTTGTTTTATATCCTTCCACTGTTGTTCTTTGAGAATTGATAATATCTTCTGGCGTTCTTCCCTTTGCCAACTCTAATCCAAACTGCTTATTTCTTGATAGACCACCTGTGGTCGTGAGAATTAAGTCCCCCATTCCAGAAAGACCATAAAAGGTTTCTGGTCTTGCATTAAAGACTCTTCCAAAACGAAGCATTTCGGCAATTCCTCTCGTAATCATGGCGGCCCTAGTATTATCGTTATAGCCAAGCCCCTCAATAACACCCCCGGCAATGGCCAGAACGTTCTTCAGGGCTCCTCCAAGAAGTACTCCTTTAACATCATATGATGGAAGAGCTTTAAAATATGGAGCTTCAAACATCTTAGATACCTGAGTTAGAGTTTTCCTTGAACGTCCCGCCAGAGTGACAAGAGTGATCTGCTCTTGGACAATCTCTTTAGCAAAACTAGGTCCTGATAAAAAAGTAAAAAGCTCTTTATGATGGGGAAACATTTCATAGAAAAGGTCATCAGCCATTTCCAAGGTGACCGGATCAATGCCTTTTGAAAGTGAAACTACTGGTATTTTTTTTTCTAAATATTTTTGAAAGCGATCTTGGTTTTCTTCGTAGAATTTTCCAATAGCCGCAGTGGGAAGACCTGAGACAATAAGCTCAATCTCTCCATCAACAAGTTCATCTACTTCTTCCCATGTAAGCGCCGGAATAAGATGACTTGGAAGTTTTAAACCTGGAAGATAAACCGCGTTTTCATCATTATCTTTTATAGGGGTGTAAACATCCTCAGAACGAACTTTTAAGATAACCTTTTCAAAGTTATTGGCGACAACTGAAGCGATGGCCGTTCCAAAGGCACCGGCACCAATGACAAGGGCAGTTTTTTGAGACATGCTCTCTCCTTAAAGTGAGATAATTCCTTCTATTGAGGATACTCTAAGATAGATTGTAATGACATCTTCAGAAGATTGAAGATGTTTTTTTACTGTGATGCTCATATAGTTCCCTTTTTTACTTGGTCTTAGGGTTATGTCGGCATCACCGATTAAAGTAATCAAGCTTTCTTGCTGATCCACGGGCACAATAAACTTAAAAATGTAGGGGCTAGGCCACTCCATAGTTTCATCTAATACCGCTTTTAATTGATTTAATTTTTTCTCATCCATACTAATCAAATTGAGGAATTGGTATATCAATCCCGTTTGCGTAACGAAAAATATCTATAACTTCCCTAACGCATCCTTTCCCGCCTTCACGGTAACAGATATAGTCAGCCACTTCTCTTACTTCATGGGAAGCGTGAGTAACTGTAGCTGAAAATCCTGCTTTTTTAAGAAGGGGCATATCAAAGAACTCATCGCCCATATAAAGGATTTCTTCTGCTTTAAACCCTTCGGCCATTAACTCTTTAAAGGCTTCGCGCTTATCTTCTTTTCCAACATAGACAAAATCAAGATTTAGATTTTCTTCAAATCGTTTAATCACACCAAGACTATCGCCGCCGGTGATAATCCCAACTTTATACCCAAGTCTTTGCATAGCACGCATTCCGTAACCATCAAGTACATTGAAGCTTCTATTAAAGCCGCATTCTTCTCCATCCCACTGAATAGTTCCATCAGTGAGAATCCCATCGACATCAAAGGCCAAAACTTTTATTGGCTCAAGTTTAGCTTTAAAGTGACGGCCAATGGCACGAAAATCAGGAAGATCGTGATTATGCATTAGACTACCTCGTAAATTTTAAGAAGTGATTCCACTATTTTTGGAACCGTATTTAAATCTAAACAGTTTGTTGGATCACTTTTAGCCTGATCAGGTGTTGGATGAGTTTCCATAAAAACTCCATCCGCACCGGCAGCGATAGCAGCCTTTGCCAGAGCAGGTATCTGCTCTCTAGCCCCACCCGTACTCGTCCCAAGACCACCAGGTCTTTGCACACAGTGAGTGGCATCATGTATGGCCTTAACACCAAAGCTTTTCATAATTTCAAAAGAGGCCATATCAACAATAAGGCGATTGTAACCAAATGTTGTTCCTCTCTCAGTTAGAAGTATTGAGTCTTCCTTAAGAAAAGTTTTTGCTTTTGAAACAATATTTGAAGTTTCCTCAGGGGATAAGAACTGTCCCTTCTTTACTTTTAATCGGCTTCCATTTTTAGCGCATGCCTCTGCTCCTGCTAAGATCATATCCGTTTGGCGGCATAAAAAAGCCGGCACCTGAAGGACATCGCAAACCTCAGATACAGGTAGGGCCTGATCTGGATAATGAAAGTCCGTGATAACGGGAAAACCAAAGTCGTCTTTAATTTTTTGAAGGATACGAAGACCTTCCTCCAGCCCTGGTCCTCTATAAGAATCAATGGAAGAACGGTTGGCCTTATCAAAGCTCCCTTTAAAAGTGAGTTTGATCTTTTCTTCAAATGGTTCAAGGGACTTCTTTAAGGACTCAGCAATTTCCATAGCCAGAGCTTCAGACTCTAAAACACAAGGACCTATAAATAGTTCGAGCGGTTGTTTACTCATTAGTTTTGCTGTCCTTTATCTGCTGCCTCTATAAATGTTTTAAAAAGTGGATGGGCCGCAAAAGGTCTTGATTTAAATTCAGGATGATACTGACAAGCAATAAAGTAAGGATGGTCTTCAAGCTCAATCACTTCAACAAGATTCAAGTCTTTATTAATTCCAGAAATTACCATTCCGGCCTGCTTAACTTTATCTACATATTCGTTATTAACTTCAAGTCTATGACGATGCCTTTCACTGATATCAGATTTACCATAAATCTTATGAGCAAAAGTTCCCTTCTCAAGATGACAATCATAAGCTCCTAGTCTCATGGTAGCACCTTTAGAGCCATCTTTAGTTTGACCTTCCATATAGTGGATCAATGTAGAACCAGAAGTATCAAACTCTGCACTAGTGGCATCTTTTATTCCAGCCACATTTCTAGCAAACTCGACCATAGCAAGTTGCATACCAAGGCAAATCCCAAAGTAAGGGACTTTCTTTTCTCTAGCGTATTTAACGGCGCGAATCTTTCCTTCCGTGCCTCTTTCACCAAAGCCGCCCGGAACTAAAATCCCGTGGCATTCAGAAAGAATGTCATCTACTTTTGATTCATCTTCTAATTCTTCGGCATCGATATAAGTTGTCACTAGCTTTAATTGATTAGCTAGTGCCCCGTGAGTAAGCGCTTCACCTAAAGACTTATAAGATTCATGTAAGTCCGTATATTTCCCTACAATGCCAATCTTCACTTCTCTTAGTGGGTTATTATGGTTGTAAACTACCTTTTCTAAATCCCCAACTTTTGGAGTGGTTGTCCACATACCTAGAAGTTCAGTTAACTTGTTATCAAGCCCCTGCTGATGAAAAGCTAGAGGAACTTTATAAATTGAATCTGCATCCATAGAAGCAAAAACATTTCCTTTTGGAACATTACAAAAAAGTGAGATTTTATCGATGATATTTGGCTCGATCTCATGCTCTGATCTTAGAATAATAATATGCGGAAAAAGCCCCATTGATCTAAGTTCTTTCACCGAGTGCTGAGCTGGTTTTGATTTTAATTCCCCAGCCGCACTTAAATACGGAAGTAATACTAAATGAACAAAGAGAACATTCTCTGGTCCTACATCGTGAGCGAATTGTCTGATAGCTTCGATATAAGGCTGTGATTCAATATCACCAACAGTACCGCCAATCTCTCCTAGAAGAAGCTCGCAGTCTTCAGCGGCCACATGAATTCTTCTTTTGATTTCATCTGTAATATGAGGAACAACCTGAACCGTTTTCCCTAAGTACTTACCTTCTCTTTCATTCTCAATAACCTGCAAATAAACTTGCCCAGTTGTAAAGTTAGAGCTCTTACTTAAAGTAAGGGAAGTAAATCTTTCGTAATGTCCTAAATCAAGATCCGTTTCCGCTCCATCATCAGTTACAAAAACTTCGCCATGCTGAGTAGGACTCATTGTCCCCGGATCCACATTAATATAAGGGTCCATCTTAAGCATATTGATCTTGATGCCTCTTCTTTCTAGAAGAGATGCAACAGAGGCCGCCGCTAGCCCTTTGCCTAATGAACTTGCAACACCGCCAGTAATGAAAACAAACTTTTTGCTGGGTTTTCCCCTTTTTGCACTATTCATCAAACATCCCCTCTAATTTCTTTAAGTCTTCTGGAGTATCAACTCCAATTAAATTAAGGCTGCTAACCAAGGCACCAATACTCATACCTTGTTCCATTGCTCTTAATTGTTCTAATTTTTCTATATTTTCATAAACTCCCATTGGAGATTCACAAAATTTCTGAAGGGCCACTGGCCTATAAGAATAGACACCAATATGCTGCCACCACGACTTAAGCTCACTTCCATCTCTATCAAAAGGAACTGAGCCTCTTGAAAAATATAAACAGCGACCAGTTGGTGCCACTACGGCCTTTACAATATTTGGGTTTTTAAGTTCTTCTAGGTCTTTATTCTTTTTAACAAGCGTGGCGATATCAAACTCACTATCTAAATGAAATTGAGCGAGCCTTTCAAGCTCATCTCCAGAAAGAAGAGGCTCGTCACCTTGTACATTTATAATAAGATCAAATTTCTTATCTGAAGACTTCTGAAAAGCCAGATAGATTCTTTCAGTTCCACTTTGAACGTCATCATCTACGCGAATAACATTCCCACCAAATTCTTTTACATGATTTTCTATTTTTTGATCGTCCGTAACAACATAGGCTTGGCAATCAAAGGAGGGAGAGGCGCCCATTGAAGTACAATTCTCGAAAACTCTTTGAATCATACTCTTGCCATTAATCTGGGCCAGGGGCTTTCCAGGAAATCTCGTGGAAGCATACCTAGCCGGAATGAGGACCAAAACACGATTTTTGGCCAAAACTACTCCGAGGGCTAAAAGTTGATAGAATTTATCACGAACTCACCTCTTCGCAAAATTATGATAGAATATTTATATGAAAACTTTAATTAGCGCACTGCTCCTCGTCATTTCATCTTGTCTATTTGCTCAAGACTATAGAAGTACTGTGGTGACGGATCCTTCAATTTCAAGAAGATGCGATGCGCTAATGAATAAAAGAAACCTTAAAATCGACCATAAGCAAAAACTCAAGTCCCTTATTGTTCGAAATCAAAAGATTCAAAAGATTGTCCCTGGAGAAAAGAAGTCCGTAAAACAAGGCCTACAAAAGAACCTACGTCACCTTGAACACGAGCTTAAGCTAACTCTAGTTCAAATTCAAAACCAAGAAGAGAATATCATAAGAAAAGGATGCCCAGGCATCACTCTTTAAAACCAACTTTTTCGGTTGGCACCCTCGTGCTTTCTATGCAATGATTTTCAAACACACACAACGTCACGGAATAGACGAGAGAAATTTTGATTCAAAAATTAAGTTTAGCTGCGAGCCTTATTGCGCTCCTATATTCACTTCCCGTTTCAGCTCAGAAGTCTAAGACTACTTATGACACTGACAATGAGCTGTTAAAGAAACCTCAAGTTATAAAAAATCAAAAAAAATACAAGCTCAATGACGAATCATATGTTCAACAAGTTGAGCGCTTTGATTTTAAGGATAACTTCAAGTCCTTGGCCCTTAACGACGTGCTTGAACAAGGTCTTAGAAAAAACCATGACCAACAACAAAGAGTTAATCAGGATGAGATCTTTGACCTAGGTTGGAAAGATACTTGGGAAGACTTTTGGATCCCTAAATTAAATATCACTCTTAGCTCTGGAGAGCAGGCCATAGGAAAATGGCGAGAGGGCGGTAAAGGTAGAACAGGGCGAGATATTGTCCCAGGTGGGACATTAGGTCTTAATATTGGAGACTATACCGTTTTCAATTGGGGAAAAGATTATCTTAATTATCTCAATGCAAGAGCCACTTACGAAAGAAATACTGAAATCTTAAAAGAACAAAGAAGAGATCTACGACACGATCTTATTATTAAATATTTCGAAGTTTATAAAACAAAGCAAGTTGAAAAGATTAGAAGAAATCAACTTCGCCATGCCAGTTTTATCTATAGAATGAACCGCGAGAAGATCACCATTAGAAAGATTCCTCGACAAGATTATTATCAAGCCAGAGCCGAGTATCTTAAAGCGCAAAATGATTATCATGACGCCAAGATCGCGGCTTCAACAGCTGATGAAGAGATGGCCTTTCTACTGGCTGATACCCCTGGCACTAGATATCTTCTCTTAGATGAGCTCGATTATAAACAGCTCAACGTGGCCTACACGGAAGCGATCTCACTGAGTAAAGATAACAACTCCACTGTTAAAACGGCTAAGACCCTAGTGGCCAATGCCAAGAGAACATACACCAGAACTCTTAGAGAGAACCTTCCCCTACCAAAAATAACCATGAACCTTGGGGCCTATACCCATAGTTTTGGTAGAAACCAGCACCGAACAAGATACGAAACGGCTACCACCGTTGGAGGTGGTATGGTTGGAACAAATACTTCCGATATTGAATTAGTAGCAACAGTAAATGCCACCTGGAGCCTCACAGGAACGGGCGGTCTACTCAATGGTCGCTCCACAAGAACAAAACTTCTTGAAAGAGACCTGGCTTTTCAAAACTTATCTGAGGTCGCTCATTTTACTAATTCCAATATCAGAACTCATTATAATAAAATTAAGAACTTTCAAAATCAGATAACTATTCTTGAAGCAAGAATGGCGAATCTTCAAAAAAGTTTTGATACCATCTTAGAAAACTATATCAATCGTAAGACTATCTATGAGAACTTTCATACTTCTCTTAATGAAATGATCGAAACAGAAGTTCTTCATATGGAAACCTTGTATGGACACTTAAGAGAAAAAGTTGAATTAGCTAGATCAATTGGTCTCGAGGATTTTCCTGGAGAAAACTTTGAGTCGGTTGCTAAGAAGGTGCAAAAAAGATGATCTTCCCATTCGTTAAATCACTTTTAATCTTATTACTGCTCATTGGCTTAACCTCTCATTCTATGGCCCAAATAGCCAATGACTCTGGTGCGCTTACGGATGTTGAACAAGCAGAACTTGATGCTCTTGAAAGAGGTGAAAAGTTAGATCGCTCTAAGAATGTTAAGCAAAAAGAAGAAGAAAATACTAATGTTTACACTGAGATGAAAGACTCCGATCAAGACATTATTATCAGCCAAATCGATAAAGAGCTTGGAATTTATTTGGAAGACTACTCCACTGACAATGATCAACACCGCTTTGGTCTCAACTATCACTTCAATTCTGACCTTAAGAATCCATTTGAAATAACCACTATGGAAGCAAACTACGCTTACCGCCTTGGAGTTGCCTGGCTAGAAATTTGTGCTGCACTCACCACTGGTAAGTACCGTGAACTTACGCGACTTAATGGCTCGATTGGAGCTGAAACAGAGAATCAAAGAGAAGAGAATGCTTCTAACCTTACATTTGGTGGTGGTTTAGGCTATAGGACGCGTTACATAAGAAACTTGATCAATAGCAGTAATATTTTTGAAACTATCGCAGCATATTTGACCTACAACTCCTTTAGCGATAATTTTCGCTCTGAAAGTTATACAGGTTATGGAATAAAAGCAGATTTCGGTGTTCACAAGAGAACCGGTGCTAGAAGTCACTGGGGAATGAAGATGAGCTACAACCTCGCCTCTGTTAGAAAAGCAAAACAGTTCGAGGGAGAAGGCTCAGCCGCCAGAAGTTTAACCATTACTTGGCTAACTTTTGGACTTGAATACAGTTTTTACTTTTAGCCCGGAGCCCACATGATCCCACGGTACGAAAAAAAAGAGATTTCCAAAATTTGGGGGGATCACAATAAGTTTGAAACCTATCTAAAAGTTGAACTGGCTATTCTAAAGGCCCTTGAAGGAACTAAGGTTCCAGATGGAACAACAGAAAAGATTAAAGCTAAGGCCGTCATTAACCCAGAAAGAATTGATGAAATTGAGAAGACGACTCGCCATGATATCATCGCTTTTTGTACAAGTATCACCGAGAACGTAGAGCCTGAAGTTGGAAAATATTTTCACTTTGGCGTAACGTCATCAGATATCATCGACTCTTCAACCACTCTTCAAATTAAAGAAAGTATTGAAGTTGTTCTTCCTGTTTATCGGAGTCTTTTAAAAACTCTCCATACTAGAGCGGAAGAAATGAAAGGTGTTCTCACCATCGGTAGAAGCCATGGTATGTACGCGGAGCCCATGAGCTTTGGTCAAAAACTTCTTGGTCATTACAATGAATTTTCTAGACGATATAAAGAGCTTGAAGACTTTTATAAGAATGAGCTTACTATCCAGTTTTCTGGAGCCGTCGGGAACTATTGTATTCTGACTCCAGATCACGAAAAGAAAGCAGCTGATCTCTTAGGATTAAAAGTTGAGCCCGTCTCGACCCAAGTAATCCCTAGAGATCGTATCGCAAAGCTAGTAACACTTAATTCACTTACTGCTAGCGCCATTGAGCGTATCTCTGTTGAGATTCGTCACCTCCATAGAAGTGATGTTGGAGAACTCGCTGAAGGCTTTAAGAAAGGCCAAAAAGGCTCTTCAACAATGCCTCACAAGAAGAACCCCATCTCTGGTGAAAACTTAACTGGTATGGCGAGGATTCTTCGCTCACATTCCTCTATGGCCATAGATAATATTGTTCTTTGGCATGAAAGAGATATCAGTCATAGTTCAGCAGAACGTATGTACCTTCCTGATCATTTCGGAATCTTAACTTATGCTCTAGAAAGATTAGACAACACAATTCGCGACCTCGTATTCCATAACGACGTCATCGAAAACCGGGTTCTTGAAGGAACTGGATATCTATCGAGTTACTACCTTCACCATTTGGTAGAAAAAACAGATGTTAAAAGAGAAGACCTTTACTATTGGGTTCAAGATGCAGCTTTTGTAGGCGCACAGGAAAAAAGCGCTGAGGCTTTTCATAATAAGCTTTTAGAAATTGCTGAGAGTAAAGGTCATAAGCTAGACCTTGTGAAACCTGACCTCGAAGAGATCAGAAGAATCTATACCTGCCAGACTGATAAAGTTTTTGCTAGGTCCCTAGAGCAATATCCCTTGCCTAAATAGAATGACTATAAGTGTTCCTTGCCAAAGTCCGTGGTTTTTAAATACTCCACGGCTTTTTTCACTTCCTGTGCTTTTTCTTTAGGGACTACAAGAACATTATCTTCTGTAGATACGACCACAAGCCCATTAACGTCTATTAGTGATACAAACTTTCCAGGAGCAAACACAATATTATCTTTCGCATCCTGAAAGAATGTTCCTTTTGCTTGTCCTGTGTAGTTATCATTTTCTTTTTCAAGAACTGTTTCTAGAGCATCCCAAGAACCAAGATCATTCCAATCAAACTCCGCAGGAATGGTCATAACCTCTTTAGATTTTTCCATGATGGCGTAATCTATTGAATCCTTGGGAATCTTTTCATAGATTTCTCCAGTCTTCTCAAAATTATTAGCATTTTCTTTAAGATCATTATAATGAGAAAACATCTCAGGTGCACAGCTTTCAAACTCTTTTAAAAGTCTATCGATTGTTCCCACAAACATTCCGGCATTCCAAAAGTATTCACCAGAGGCGACATAGTTTTTAGCGGTCTCAAGGTCCGGCTTTTCCTTAAACTCTTTTACATCAAAAGAGCTATCACGAACCTCCTCACCGCGATGAATATACCCAAATCCGGTGTGGGGAAAATTGGGTTTGATTCCAATCGTCACTATTTTTGAAAGACCTACAGAAAGCTCTGCTGCTTTCTTAAGAGTATCTTTAAACCCTTGATGATTAAGAATTACATGGTCACTTGGAACAATGGCAACCACATCTGATTCAGAAGCACCATTGGCAACAAGGTTAGCTAGGCTTAATAAAATACATGGCCCCGTATTACGTCCACTCGGTTCGAAGATAATTCCATTCTTGCCAATACGCTCACCCGCTGAATCTTTAACCAGCTGCTCTTGCGCTTTCACAGTAATGACATAACGATCCTCCGGTCCCACAAGATCGTCAAAACGAACTAGAGTTTCCTCTAATAGACTTTTATCACTTACCAGTGGTAAATACTGTTTAGGTTTTTTGGTTACCGATGAGGGCCAAAAACGAGTTCCCTGACCACCGGCCATAACAAGACAATATAATTTTGATTCTTTCATATTAGGTTATTCGAAGCGCCCAATGACGTAATCTTGACCACGGAAGAGTTCCATTTCTTTTTTAATATAGGCCTTCGCCTCCTCTATAGAGGAGAATACTCCTAAACTGGTTCTATACCAAGTCCCTCTGCCGCTAATATCAACCTCATTAATAATTGGGTTATATCCTCGGTATTTAAATCCATTGGCGAACTCCTCAGCTTCAGACTTAGAGCGATGAGATCCTAATTGAATAGTAAATTTCCCTGCAAAGTCATCTCCTGAAACTTGAGTAGTTTCATTCCCTTCAGTTGCAGTGGGAGTGGCCTCTACTTTCTCAGGCGCTTCCAGCTCTTCCTTAAGTCTCTCTTGAAGAGCTTTATGGGTATCATCCTTCAACTTCTGAGGATCTACCTGTTCTCTTTTTTCAATAGTTTTATTTAACTGTTCTTCTTCTCCCGAGAGCATTTCAACTTTTGCTCTATCTTCAGGAGTGTACCCTGCTTGAAGGTAAGAATAGTTTTTTCCAATCTTTACCCCAAGGACAAAAGCCGAAATGGCTATAAGCACCATAAAGATGAAAATTAGGGCAACCTCTTTTTTAGCGAAGACGTAAAGCTTTGTATTTTCGTTCATATGATAATTTTAAATTGAACTTATATATGATGCAAAAAAAAATTGGGATCAATTTTTGCACCTGTATTCAAATTCTAAACCCCTTAAATATCGACCTCAATAATTCCAACAGAACTACTCAGGAAATGGCACCTCCCTTAATGCAACTCCCTTCAAGCCCATGAACAGGGAAGGAGAATCAATATGAAAAAGTCTGGATCAAAAACAATATTAAATAATCAAAACGGCCAAGGAGTTCTTGAGTATGTCATTCTGGCCAGCCTCATAGGAATTTTCTGCCTAGCTGCAGTAAAGCAGTTTGGTTCAGTCATCAACACAAGAATTAATCACATGCGTAAAACTGTAGTAGAGCAGATTTCTACTAACTAAAGATGATCAGCTGGATTTCAAATGCTTCGTTTCTTTGCATTGTTTTCTTCCAAATCATTCAACTTTTTTCAAAGGGAGCTTGTAAACATGAAGAGATACATAATGCATTTACTCAAATATCAATTGTGCTCCTTAAAAGAAGAGAAGTTGGTATCAGGCAGTTTTACTCATGTAGGAATAAGAGCATCTTTAAGTTTGATAAATCATTTTTTAAAGCAAAGTCCTTTAAGCTCGAATCTGAATCCTTGCCGTAATCAGAATGGACTCACCCATATCTCTCTTGTCTTATCCGTGCTCATCATTTCATTTGGTTATCTTTTAACTTTGAAAGCTCTCAATGAAAATTTGAGGATAAAGGAAAAAGCGAACCTTCTCCTTTGCCAAAAAGAATTTGAATTTTCAAAAAGATCTTATATCAAAAGAATGTCTCAATTTAATATTGCCATTAAAGCAGCTTTTAACTTGCGCTTCATACCAGTAACGGCTCCTTATGCACTAAAAATACAAGAAGGAGCAAAAAAGTTTCAGCAACTCTATCATATATCTGAAATTAAAAGCCCTCTTAGTTTCAAACACTGTTCCTCCCAAGTGAGGATCACATATTTCAAAAATCTTCCTTATAAGACTCGAAAAAAACTTTTTCTTACCAGACGTTTCGATGGAACTGTTCCCGTAAGAAAAGAAATCTGGAATGAGGTCATATGGTCAAAACAAAAAAATATATTCATAAAAAGCCAATTCACTCTAAAGGGCAGGTTTCAAGGGACTCCCACAGTAAATCGAAAGTTCTATTCGAAGGAGGTTTTGCAGAATTGGAGGCCATTTTATGGATCTTACTACTTGTGATCTTAACTTCTAGCCTCTGGGTAACTTATCAATCAATCGAAAGAAATAGCTTGAAAACAATTAAAGGATTTGAAGATGAATGGAATAAAATTAAAGTCTAATCAAATTTCCCCCATCAAAATGGAAAGAATAAAGTGGGTTTGTATTCTTCTCTTTTCCCATTTACTCATGGCTTTTTTAGATTTCAATACTCCAGAGATAATTCAGAAGGACCATATGTCACCAAGAAGCGGTCATACAAGGCTTCAGTTACAAATTAAAAGTAAGGTTCCCATTTTAAATAAAGAGACCAAAATTATTTTATTAACGAAAGACCTAGACCTTGTCTCAAGACAAGCTATCTTGCTTAAGAAAATTGACTTAAATAACTCAATCGATAACACAAAAGATTCCTATCTCGTAGATATTCCAGAGTCAGATTTAAACAATCTTATCAAATATCGAAAAAAAGGTTTAATAGCCTACCCCTCTTCAAAAAAAATTCTCACCAATAAGTCAAAACAAAGGAAAACAAACTATGAAATTTACTTTTAGTATTGGCCTTCTAATAATTTTTTATCTTATCCCTATTGAAGCTAAAGAGGTCATCCTCTTTTCTTATCATCCCTCTCAATCACAAATGAGCACGACACTTAAAAAGATTATGCATGAGAATATGGATTTTCCAGAGGACTTGGTTGAATTTATTGAAAGTGATGAGCCTTGCAAACGTAAAGAGGTTTCAGCTGCTCATATTTGTATTAAGGAAAATGGAGAAATGGATTTTCCAATTATTTATACGGAAACAATGAAAGAAACTCTTGGGGTATTCTGGAATGAAGTTAGGAATGAACTTGAAAATAATTAAAAGCCCGAACACTAAAAAGTGTCAGGGCCTAAAAACTATATTTAAAGATTGGACTTACTTATCTTGGTGGATAGCAAACTTAGGAGTTGTTCCTTTATTGTTGTTTGCAGCCTTTCTTTTCTTACCAGCATTTGATTTTTTGCGGGCTCTTCTATTTTTTGTAACACGAGTATTTGAAACCATTTTAATTCTCCTTCAACGAATACAGCTGTGCGAACATCGTAGATTCAAGTATTTACCGAGAATACAAACATCTGTCAAAGCTTTAGCTATGGGAATACTACTGGTTTTCAGTGCTAATGCCCAGTTAACGAGAAAACCCATTAAAAAACAAAGCCTTATCTTAAGTATTGGGGAGGTTCAGGAGCTTCATTTTCCAAAATTAAAGAGGTTCACAATTGGAAACAATGACTCGCTGTCCCATAAGTTTTTCCAAAAAAGAAAGAGCCTTCTCTTAAAAGGAAAAAAGCTCGGGCTCTCACAACTTCATGTCTGGAAGCAAAACGGAGACCATCAAATTTTCCAGATCTACATTCTATCCAAGGCCAATCAACTAAAGCTATTAAGCCTTACCGAATCAATTCTTAATATGGGACTAGATGTAGAAAATAAGGGACCCTGGCTACTACTAAGTGGGGAGCTTGAAAGAACGAGTCACTATAACCAACTTCTTAAGATTCTTCGTGCCAATAAAGAGAAACTTCAATTAGAGGTTAGCTTAAGCCCTATTTTAAAAAAGAGACTTCTTTCAGAGGTCATAAAAGCCCTATTTGATGACCATATCAGTGATTTCAAATGTCTTTTTAAGAACATCGAGTTTATCTGCCATTTAAGCGATGGACGAAGTCCCTCGCCAGAACTTAAAAAGTATTTAAAAGAAAAATATGCTGTTAAATTTATAAAACACAAAGAACAGCACAGACAGTCCAACTACCGACTCAAGATTAAAATTATTCAGTTAGAGTCCACTGAAGCTGAAGCCGCAGGTTTTGGACTTAATCAACTCTCCGGAAACTTAAAAGGAATTTTTGACCAAGGCTGGCAAACTCTTTATGAGAACAATCAAGTCCTACTAAAAGATCACGGAATTGAGGCGGGTCTACTAGCAGAACCAGTCATGCTTGCTAGACCAAATAAAAAAATGATGATCCAGGTTGGCTCTGAAATCCCTTATCAGTCTATAAATAAAGATGGACAAACTTCTACCGACTTTAAATTCGCAGGACTTAGACTTCGCCTTCTCATGCAAAAAGAGGGCGATGGATTTCTTTTAAACTATAGCGCTGAAATTACAAAGCCAGGGAATTCCGGTGAGATTAGTGGTAGCAAAGAGTCTGCCTCGGCTAGGATTTCCCCCAACGTTCCCATTGAGCTTTTCGAGATCAGCTTTCAAACAGACGCTCTTAACAAAGAAAGTCTCCCCTTTACCAGTCAAGTTCCCCTTTTTGGAAATATTTTTTCGAATAACAACCAGACCAAAAGCTATAAGAAGATAACGGGTGTTGTCTTAATGGAGAAGTTTTAATGAGAAGTTCTGCTCTTGAAGACTTTTATACTGAAGTAAATCAAAATAGGTCTGCTCTATTAAATAAGGATTTTAAGTCCACATGGGGTTTCCTAGGTCTAAATCCGGAGTTTTTAGAAAAGGAATCATGTGAGAAATGGTATAAAGAAGTTTTTCAGTATCATTTCTTAGAGCAACTTCTAGAGAACAATCAAAGTAACGAGATCTTTATCCACGAAGATTCAAGTCTATGTGATGAGGATTTGCTCTATGCCTTAGAAAATATTGCTCTCGTTCATAATCAGAGTTGGAATACGAGAAATCCCTACCTCTCTACCAAGGTGACTTTAAATAAAGAAAATTTTCGATTAACAATGATCCATCCCCATATTATTTCTCAAACAAGACCAAGAGCTTTTTTAAGAAGGCATAAGTCTAGACCGATAGATCTTAAAAGCTATTTGCCCCATGTTAAGTTAAGAGGATTTGTAGATAAAAAGAATAATATCCTTATTTCCGGTAGCACAGGTTCTGGAAAAACAACTCTTGCGCAAAGCCTTCTTAGCTCTTGTAAAAAAGACGAACATATCGTTATTTTAGAAGATACACATGAGCTTTCTATAGAGGGAGGTCTTTGTACTCATTTTCTAAGTGACGAAAAGAATTCCTTGATAGAATTTTGTTCATACGCCTTAAGGATCAGCCCAGATCGCATTGTTCTAGGAGAACTTAGAGGTGAAGAAGTCTTGCCTCTGACCTTGGCCATGAACACAGGTCATAATGGTTTTATCAGCACTATTCATTCAAATAATGCAGTCGGTGCACTTCATCGGCTTAAGACACTTTTAGAGTTCTTCTCACCTAAGACGAAAACAGGGTTTCAATTAATTTGTCAGAATATTGATATTGTCATCCACATGGAAAATAAAAAGATTGTGGAGATGATAAAAGTCTTAGGAACCGATGGCGAACGGCCAATGTTTCAAAGGATTTTTAGTAGTGGGAAAGAACAACTTTGTGAAGCTCAATAAGAGCTTCATCAAGTTTTTCATCTTCAACTAAAAAGCTTTGGCTTACAGAAGATTCACCCACTTTTTTATAGGGAATATCTAAATCGCCAAGTTCAGCTCCAACCAATGAGAGAAGGTTACCTTCACTATTTTTAAGAAAACTAAGTCCTCTTGGTCCAGTCTTTCTCTCGCAGTTACCGTGAATTCGAGTTCCTCCGGCCTTTGGGTCTAAGGTTGATCCTACAAAGACAGGAATATTTTTTCTTTTTGCTGGGAATAGCGTTTTCGGATAAAGAACCTTAGCTCCAAGCAGAGCTAAAGTGGAAGCTTCTTCATAAGAAAGCTCTCCTATAAATCTCGTATCATCAATAAGTCTTGGGTCAAAAGTTGCCACACCTGCCACGTCCGTCCAGATTTGAACTTCATTGGCCCCGATGGCCTCACCAATGAGAGTCGCAGAATAATCCGACCCCTCTCTACCTAAGGTTGTGTTTCTCCCCTGTTCGTCAGTCCCGATAAATCCTTGAGTCACTATAATGGAGTCACTCGATAAATCAGGAAGTAATTCTTTTGCTACAGCGGCACTAATCTGATCAACCTGAGCCACAGCGGCGCAAAATGTTGAATCTGTTTTAATAAATCTTCTGGCATCTTTTAAAATGACTTTTTTCTTTGTTTTTGACTGAAGAAGCTTTGTAAATAGAAAGCTGCTCATTCTCTCGCCAAGACAATACAGAGAGTCCATATCCTCTTTTGAATAATCTTTCTTCTTTGAAATTTCGTTAACAAGGACTCGCGCCTCTTTTAGAATCTCTCCTAAAAAGGCTTTATTTTCCGGTAGGTCTTCGATGTCTGAACAAATTTCGCAATGACGTTTCTCTAGATGATCAACTAATTTTAAAGAGTCTTCAACAAGACCTTCTTTAGCGGTTCCAGCAATAAGCTCCAATTCATTTGTTGTGTTTTTCGTTGCAGAAACCACGACCACAGATAGTGCATCCTGGGCACAAATGAGGTCGGCACAGCGATTCATCGCAACCGCATCTTTAACTGAAGATCCACCAAACTTTGCTACTTTCAAACTTCCCTCGAGGTTTCTTAGTCTCGTTTTAGTTTTTTGTAGGTCAATCTCTTAGGATTAAGGGCCGAATCCCCTAAACGCTTGATCTTATCTTCCTCATATTCAGAGAAGTTACCGTCAAACCATACGACTTTTGAATCACCTTCAAAGGCCAAAATATGGGTAGCAATCCTATCTAGAAAGAACCTATCGTGGGAGATTACTACCGCACAACCTGGATATTCTAAAAGAGCATTCTCTAGAGCACGTAAAGTATTCACATCTAGGTCGTTGGTCGGCTCATCTAATAACAATACGTTACCTTCTTCTTTAAGCATGGCCGCTAGATGGACTCGATTTCTTTCCCCCCCAGAGAGTTCTGAAACCTTTTTCTTTTGATCTTCTCCTGAAAAGTTAAATTTTGCGATATAGGCGCGACCATTAATATCTCGGCCTCCCAGCTTTAGTAACTCTGTTCCGCCAGTGACAACATCAACAATTGTTTTATCTCCATCAAGCTCACGACCTTGATCAACATAAGCAATCTTTGCCGTATCACCTATTCTAAAATCACCTTCATCAGGTTTTTCCGCTCCGGTAATCATTTTAAACATAGTCGTCTTACCAGCACCGTTAGGACCAATGATCCCCACGATTCCACCGGCAGGTAACTTGAAGTTCAAGTCATCATAAAGAAGCTTATCTCCAAAGGCCTTTCTCACGTGATCGGCTTCAATAACAACATCACCAAGACGTGGACCTGGTGGAATCCAAAGTTCTTTGGTTTCGTTTGTGTCACCTTTGGTCTGTTCATTAAGTCTTTGCTCGTAATCTTTAATACGGGCCTTACTTTTAGACTGACGTGCTTTAGGTGAAGCCTTGATCCACTCAAGCTCTTCTTTCATTTTCTTTTGTCTTTTTGATTCTGTTTTTTCTTCTTTTTCTAATCTCTTGGCCTTTGTTTCTAACCAATCGGAATAGTTTCCTTCAAAGGGTATCCCCTCGCCTCTATCAAGTTCAAGAATCCAGCCTGCAACATTATCTAGAAAATATCTATCGTGGGTAACAGCAATAACGGTTCCCTTATATTGTTGAAGATGTCTTTCAAGCCACCAAACCGTTTCTGCATCTAAATGGTTGGTTGGCTCATCCAAAAGAAGAATTTCTGGTTCTTGAAGAAGAAGCCTACAAAGCGCCACTCTTCTTTTTTCACCACCAGAAAGAGAACCGCATTTTTGATCGTTTGGTGGGCAGTTTAGTGATTCCATCGCCAGGTCTAATCTTGAATCAAGATCCCAAGCATTGGCCGCATCTAACTTGTCTTGAAGCTTAGCTTGTTTTGCTAAAAGCTTATCCATATCTTCATCGCTCATTTCTTCAGCGAACTTTTCATTTACTGCATCAAACTCTTTAAGAAGATCGACTACCTCTTGGCAACCTTCAGATACAATCTCGCGAACTGTTTTTTCTGGATCAAGTTGTGGCTCTTGCTCTAGAAGACCAACTCTGTATCCCTTTTGCATCGTTGTTGTTCCAAGATGATCCTCATCTATTCCTGCTAAGATTCTTAAAAGAGTCGACTTACCTGAGCCGTTTAGACCTAAGACACCAATCTTCGCCCCATAAAAATAAGAAAGACTAATATCTTTTAAAACATGCTTATTTTTATAAACCTTTCCAACTTTATGCATGGAATAAATAATTTGTTTATCGCCACCATTACTCATAGGTCATTTCCTTTATCGAAGATTAATTTGTCCCTTAAACTAGTTTAATTTCTCCTCTTCATCAATAGCTTAACGCCAGTTGTCTAATAAGTGATAAGGTAACCAGGAGATAACCGAATAAATAAAATACGACCATATGTATAAAGCGAATTCCACCAAGTTTTAGCTCAAACTTCCTTCTTCTCTCATCTCTTAAAAAGCTTACCTCTCCTAGAAGCTCTTCAAGTTCCTTATCTATTTGCTCACCTGAACTTGTCCATCTTTGTGAAAGTCTTAGAAGCTCAGACGCCAATTTTGAGATCTGCTTGTCCTTCGTATCAAGAATTTGATCTGCCTTTGAACGAAGGAGAACTTCTCCCACTGACATCCCTACAGGCTTTAAGGTCTTAAAGAGAAAAGCTCTTTCAAAGAGCTCCTCCAAAAAAGAGAAGTGCTTCTTCTTTTGACTGCGGTAAAAAAAGAGAAAGGAAAAAAAGCCGCTAACTTGAAGACAGGTAAATAAAAGCCAAGTCGACTTAATCCCAAGACTATATTTTGCATTTAGGTAGAAGATCCACGTAAACGACGAGAGTACTCCAAACTGAGCGAGAGAGTTCTTTAAGATACTTTGAGCTTTTTCTTCAAATTGAATATCTTCCGTTAACCATTTTCTAAGACAACCTAGAACTGCTGATGACCCAACTCCATGTTTTAGCTGTTGCTCTCGAAGTTCCAAACATAAGGGGTTAAAAAATTTATACTGGGGTAAGAAAATTGAATCTCCGGGGCCTGAAAAGAAGTCTCGTAATCTAAGCTTTAACTCCCTCCCATTTTTGGGGCTATGCCCAAAACTCCTATAAATAGCTAAACTTCCATATAAAGCCTGCTCAAACTTTCCATGTCCCAAAAAGCCTAGAGCGATAAGTAAAAAGAGAATAGCTAAGTCCATAAAACCTCCTTTCCAACACTTGCAAATATGACGCCGAGCTTTTGACTACTTGTCTTTACATTGGGAAACTCCGGACATGGTACCAAACGAAGCAATGCATTCATCTGAGCATCCGACGCTCATCGATCTAAATATGTTAGAAAAACGCGTCAAAAAGCTCGAAAGATTATGCCAGGAAGTCGATCCCTTTATTCCGCTTTCTGAAGAACTAAAAAATGAGCTCTCCTTATTTGGAATCATTAATTGGAGAGATCCAGATCATTTAACGAAACAGATCATTCTTATGTTTGAAGATTCAGTTAAAGAGTTAAGGGATTTACAAGAATCTAAAATTCAATGAAAAACCTTCCTAAGACCAGAAAAGTAAAAATTCATCATGCCTCTTTGAAATACATAAAAAAAGGGCACCCTTGGATCACTGCCGATACTTTCACAAAGAAATTTCCAAAAGGTGAAGAGTTTCTCCAGGTCGAAGAAAACGATACCAAACTACTTCTTCTTCACGATCCAAATCATCCTAAAATTAAAGCAAGAGTATGGGCCTTTGGTGATGGCCGCGAACATAGGTTTAATTTTCCAAGAGAATTAAAAGAGAGATTAAGCGCTGCCTTTAACCGTAGAAAAGAAATGGATGTTACCACAGATCGTGAAAACTTTTATTTAGTTTTCGGTGAAGCTGACTTAATACCAGGTCTCTTCATTCAGGCTCTAGGCTCTCATGTACTGGTACAAACGACCTGTAACTTTTGGGTCCTACATAAAAAAAGAATTGCTGACCTTGTAAGGGATCTATGGGAAGAGCATTTTCCCGAAAAAAAATATATTAATGGCTGGTGGTCGGACCGCGATACTGAAGCAAAGAGTAGAATCACTGCTCTAAAGCAAGGAACAAGTCCTCCAGAACAAATTACAATTTCTGAATTTGGGATTAACTATATTCTAAAACCAACACTTGCTCACGACCCAGGTATTTATACTGATATGTCGGCCATAAGAAAGAAACTCTTCCCTATTTTAGAAGAGTCAAAGTCTGTTTTAAATCTATATGCCTATACGGGAGCTTATTCACTAGCGGCCTTAAAGCTTGGGGCAGAAGAAGTTCATAGTGTTGATCTATCTCAGAACTATTTAGAATGGGTGGATGAAAACTTAAAAGAAAACCCTGAATTAGATTCTTCTAAACATCAATCTCATTGCTTGTCCGTTGAAGATGCCCTAAAAAAATTTAAGGCTGAGGGAAAGAAGTTTGATCTTATCATCTGCGACCCTCCATCCGCGTCTAGTGATGGAAAAAAGATGGGAAAGGCATCTGACTCTTATGCCAGAGATCTGCCATTGATGAATGATCTTCTAAGCGAAGAAGGGCATTTAGTCGTTTTTCTCAATACTCATAATGTTTCATGGAAGAAGTTCAATTCAAATTTAGACGAGATAGTAAAAAGTAAAAGTTTGAAACTCGAATCTAAAGAACAATTACGCCTAGCTGATGACTGTCCTTTAAAAGGTGGCTTTCAAGAAGGTGACTATTTAAAGGGGCGAGTCTTCAAGAGGCTTAAATAGCTCAAAAAGATAAATCCCAGCCAGTCCAATAACCTGAGAAATCATGATAGAAATTAACATCATCATAAGAAGACCAGGCCGCGAACGAACACGGCTCATTCTATCCCCTTCTAATATTTCAACCTTATTTTTCATATAAGTTTTCTGTAATCCAATTTTAGCTAAGCTATCTCTTAAATTCTCATAGATTTTATATTCAAAAGTGTAGTTTGCTTTCATTCTTTCAATTTCAGATTGAACAGGTAGAAGTTTCTTTCCTTTACCACCAAACCTTTTAAGATAACTTCTCTTTGTTCGAAGCTTTGCCTTAAGTGCTTTGTACTCGTCCGTTACCATCTTTAATCTGCTGGCTGCACCGAATTTATTTAAAGTTAAATCGCCATTGTATTTTTCTCTTTTCACTTTTTTACGAAGTAAAACAACTTCTGTTCCTGTTTCAGTAATCTTCATTTCAATATCATTAATTTCTTTTTGAAGATTAGATAGGTATTGGCTTGTTTCACCTTTTTGCATCTCAACTGTTAAAGCTCCCTTGCCGGATAGCTTTCCGATCTGCTGCTCCTCTAATTTTTCAAGCCTTGCCTTAACTTCTTCGATCTTTTCTTTAAAGTATCTCTCGGCCGAGTCAAAGTCTTGAAGTTCCCTTTCAACTAGCTTTTCTTTAGCTAAGCTAAGGGCATAGTTCACAATAAAAACGGATCTCTCTTTTCTTTTGGATTTTACTTTTACAATAATCTGACCACCCTTACTTGGTGAAAAGGTAATCTTCGATCTAAGCCAATTTGCAACGGCCTGATTAAAGGCTTCATCCCCTGGCTTAATCTTAAAAGAAGTAAAGATTTCTGTTATTACTTTCTTATGTTCTTCTGAAGCATCTTCTTTAAGATAATTTTGCATTCCTTCTACCATGGATAAAAAGAAATCATTCGTGTCTAAGAAAGAAGCTGCTTTAGTGGCCGTATCATACCCTTTTGAAACACTAAGCCCTCCAACATTCCCCACCATTCCAGAGATAAAAGACTGAATCTGGGAGTTTTTTGGATCTTTAATCAGAAGCTTTCCCTGAGAGGGATAAACCGGAAAGAACTTATGCTTAACTAAAGCCCCCAAAATTCCAATTAGGGCCAAAATCACCAAATATTTCCATTTGCTGATAAAAACCTGCATAACCTGATACATGGATATTTCTTCGTTAATGTCCGTTTCCACGATTCCCCTAACTTATTGAAAAATTTATAATATCTATTCGGGAATATTGACTAAATACTTAAATTTAGACTAATTTGGCCTTTTCTACTTTTAAAAAAGGTTGAGTTAATGAACAGAAAATTTCTGGCCAGTCTTCTATCCGCCCTATTGATGGTGCTTTCGAATCAGGTCCTCGCATTTGAATTATCAGAGAGAACCAGTCAGCAACTCAAGCTTGCAAGACCCAGTGAGTTTCTATTCCAGAACTATAAGAATCAAGAACTCATCTCAATCAGACTCCTTGGTGCCGTTAAAAAGCCAGGTCTCTATCATGTTCCCAAGAACGTTAACCTAGTGACTCTTCTAACTCTAGCTGGGGGACCTACTCAAAACGCAGATATTGAAAAGATCAAGGTTGGAAACGATTCAAAGGCTTTCACAGGGAAAAACTCTGTAGCTACCTTTAAGCAAAAGAACCTAACTCTTAATCTTAATAGGGCCATAACCGCTGGTTCAGACCCAAAATACAATCTTCAAACCAATGACATTGTTTTAGTAAATCAAAAGAAGGCCTGGATCTCTAGTGATACCTTTAGATTAGTTTCAATTCTTTCGGTGGTTTTAAGTGGTGTGCTTACAGCTCTTGTTATTGACGATCGTTTAGAAAATTAGAAGCCCGTAAAGTCGACATAAGGGTCCATGGAGAACAAGGCATTCACATTAAAGTCTGTACCAGAAACGCCAAAAACCATTGGGCTAACAATACTACTACCTCCAGGGCCAGGTATTGAGGTGGGACTAGGAGTGGTCCCATAGGTTCCACAGGTACCAGCGGCATCGTTAAAACTTGCGTAAGAACAAGAATTAACGGCAGAGCCAGAAAAGACTACGTCAGTATTACTACTAATAATATTACTATAATCGTTAACTAAAAAAGTACCTGTTACATCAACCTGGGCTCCAATTCTGTTAAAATAAGCATTTCCAGCGTAGTGTTCCATACTGAAAATCTCATATGAGGTAAGATTTGTTTTTTGAAAATAAGTCCACTCTATATTCTCAACAGAACCAGTAGTATCTTCTCTGTACTCAACAAGCTCTACAGCGGAACTTGAAACGGTACTATGATTCACAAAGACTTCTTGCCAGGAGGAACCATACTCACTGTCTCCCAATTCTTCTTCGTAGAACCAAAGAACATCTGTATCGCCATTCGTTCCACC
>JAIBDQ010000248.1 GCA_024686135.1 Halobacteriovorax sp.
AGACAGCGTATTGGAACCGATACTTGATGATGATAGTCATCATGTGGCAAGTGTCAGCATGTAGGCGAGGGTACTAACCGGCGGGTGGCTGATAGATAGCGAACGAGCCGGTCGGTTTTAGGTTGAGTATTTTAAGAATTTTGGTGATGAGCAATGTTAACAAGTAAACGTAAAGAAAAAATCTTTAAGTTCGCTTGTTTAGCGTTTACTTTTTCATCGGTCCTAATACTGGTAGTGCTTCTTTACCACATTGGTGTGACTGGGGATAAGTACCTAAGTATGAAGTTCCTAACTTCATGGCCTTCTCGATTTCCACATAAGGCTGGAATCAAGGCAGGTATTTATGGAACACTTTGGCTTATCTCTTTGACCGCCGCTATTTCTATTCCAATAGGTGTTCTCTCCGCTCTCTTTTTAGAAGAGTATAAAATCCCGGGTAAGCTCGGGAAATTAATTGAAATCAACGTGGCTAACCTAGCCGGTGTTCCATCAATCGTTTACGGACTATTAGGATTGACTGTCTTTGTTAGATATTTTGGGCTTGATAGAAGTTTATTATCTGGGGCTTTAACTTTATCCCTTCTTATTTTACCGGTGATCATTGGATCGAGTAGGGAAGCCATTAAAGCGGTTCCCGACGCTATCCGTTTTGGAGCATATGCTCTCGGGGCTAGCCGTTACCAGGTGGTCTTTTGGCATGTGCTTCCTATCGCTCTCCCTGGAATATTAACAGGTGTTATCCTGGCTCTTTCTAGGGCCATCGGTGAAACCGCTCCACTGATTATTGTGGGAGCTCTTACTTATATTTCTTATACACCAGAGTCTGTCATGGATGAATTTACTGTTCTTCCACTTCAGATTTATAACTGGGCCAGCCGCCCACAAGAAGAGTTTCATTACTTAGCAGCGGGAGGAATTATTGTTCTTCTTGTTGTGATGATGAGTATGAACTTTATCGCTGTGATGATTCGTCAAAAAGCGAGTAAGAAGGTGAAGCTATGACAAATGAATCAGTAATGACTTGCAGAAATTTAAATATCTTCTACGGCGAAAAACAGGCAGTTTTCGATGTTGACCTTGATATTTTAAAGAACAAGGTGACCGCCATTATCGGTCCATCCGGTTGCGGGAAGTCGACCCTACTACGTTCACTTAACCGTATGAATGACTTCGTTCCTACTTTTAGTATGAATGGCGAAATTAACTTTGAAGGGAAGAACGTTCTGGATGAAGACCCTATGGTGGTAAGAACCCGTATTGGAATGGTTTTTCAAAAACCAAATCCTTTTCCTAAAACTATATATAACAATATCACCTGGGGACCAAAGATTCATGGACATAAAGTGGATTTTGATCAGCTAGTAGAGGAGTCTTTAAAATCGGCTGCACTTTGGGATGAAGTTAAAGACAGACTTCACGATTCGGCCCTTGATTTATCTGGTGGGCAGCAACAGAGGCTTTGTATCGCTAGAACTGTCGCCATGAAGCCTGAAGTTATCCTAATGGACGAGCCTTGTTCAGCCCTTGATCCACGCTCGACCATTCGTATTGAAGACTTGATTAATGATTTAAGGCAAGAATATACAATTGCGATTGTTACCCATAATATGCAGCAAGCTGCCCGAGTTAGTGATTATACCGCCTTTTTTTATGAAGGACAGCTCATTGAGTATGGGGTGACGGATGGTATTTTTACCAATCCAAAAGAAAAGAAAACAGAAGACTATATTACTGGTCGTTTTGGTTAGAGGTTTTTTATGAGTAAGCACTTAGATGTAGAGATGGATAAATTAAAGCATAAGCTCTTATCTTTAACCGGAATGGTTGAAGATGGTCTTAAAAAAGCTATGCGCTCTTTTGAAACTCGTGACAAAGCTTTGGCCAAAGAAGTTTTTGAACTAGATAGGCTTATTGATGAAGTAGAAGTTGAGGTGGAAGAAGATTGCTTAAAGATCTTTGCTTTGCACCAGCCCGTGGCCATTGACCTACGCTATCTTGTTGGCGCCCTGAAAATGAATAATGATCTTGAAAGAATTGGAGATCATGCTGTGAACATTGCCAAGACGGTAGTCGAATGTCCAAAAATGCACAGGC
>JAIBDQ010000072.1 GCA_024686135.1 Halobacteriovorax sp.
ATTTTTGTTTGGTAGTTAAAGAAGCCGTTTAAAAGCTTTCCATTTTCTTCTTTTAGAGACTTCGTAAAAGTATTTATATCGTCCTTTACGCTAACCTGTCTTTTTGAGGATGTGGTCATGACCGTGCGGCAGTGGCAGCCTTCTTCAAGTTTTTTAGGCCCAAACTTATTGATGCCATTTTCGATATGCTTACCGCTATAGCAGGAATAGATTAAAAGGCGGATACGACAGGATTGTATTTTATCGAGCCACTTTGAAATTCGATCTGTGCTGGCCGGGCGACCGCCGACTGTCCCAATTCTCTCAAAGCGTTTTGGATTATAGCTAACCGTATTTCCTAGGCCATTACGATAGTATATTTCTTCATTGGCATAAATATTTAGCTCCACACTTCCTTTCTTGGAGCCGTGACCCCCGATGAAAATCTCAACTTCATCGCAGCAGTTCTTAATTTCTCCAGGAAGATTGGCGAAGAACATATCGAGCTGATTAGAGTCGGTTTCTCTTACCCAGACACCATCATGGGAAAATTCTTTTGGCCTTGATCTAAAATATTTAACATCTCTTCCCATGGCCGCGAGGTTGCGAACAAGATTATCCATATCTGCTCGCTCTCCGCTACTAGCAAAGCCGCTAATGACGATCGTATGAGTTTTTTGCGAGGCCTGATTACATTTACAGTTTCTAAGTTCCGTCTTTGCTTGGGTTTCTGACTGGGCTTTTTCGTAATAACCGTAAACCCTTTCTTTGTATTCAATATCGGTTTCATCAGTTTTCTTAGGGTAATCGGCCCAGTTTATATCCGAAACAGGAACTTTATTATCAGGAGTCACGGGTTTTTTAAAAGTGAAGTTCTTTAAGTTTGGAAGAATGGGCTTTGGGCCATTGAAGCGTGGAAACGATATGGGAATATAAGCTCTAACCTTTGCCTCAATTGGATTAGCAAAATAACGAACTCCGCCAATTACCGGTGGCCCGTTAAATCCTCGTCTTGAAATCTCCCCGGTGTTTTTAGAAACAAAGATAATCTCGGTAGGGTGATCAAATAGAGCGCCAGGTTTATGATCGATAAAATAGAGATAACCAAAGTCTGGAGCACTGTATTGCTCATTTCCAGATACTTGGTGGACGTAGATCATATTTAAAAAGGAGAGCTCTTCTGGCCATTGATAAACATTCCAGCGATTTCTGATCGCCTCATTCTTAATTCCGGCTTTGATAAGCTTTTGGGTGGCGCAATCGATCTCGTTAATGGGAAAACTATCGCAATTTCCATAAGTTATAGAAGGAATTAAGAGAATAAAAAGAAAGGCAGAGATCCAGTTCTTCATAGTTCGACAATACCTATATAATGATGCTTTTAGCAATCGGCCTGTAAAATCTCATTGAAGATGGGTTTAATATCTTAGGATTGCGTGTTAAAAAGCCCCCATGCAAACAGAAGTATTAAATAAACAGGGCGATCTAAGTCATCACCCCATGTATGAAAACCTAAATTCAATTGAGAATTTGCGGGTTTTTATGAAGTACCATGTATTTGCTGTTTGGGACTTTATGTCCCTTTTAAAGTCTCTTCAAAAAGAAATCACCTGCACCACTATTCCCTGGAAAGAATCTACATATGAGCCGGAGCTGGTTCGGCTGATTAATGAGATCGTTCTTGGGGAAGAATCAGATGTGGATGCTAGCGGAAATCCTTCTAGTCACTTTGCTCTTTATCTTAAGGCCATGGAAGAAGTGGGGGCGGATACTTCGCCGATCTTAGGTTTTCTTGAAAATTATAATCTTGAAAAACTTCCAAAAGAAGTGGCTTCGGTTCTAAGTTTTCACTTGGATCTAGCGGAGAATGGAAAAGTCCATGAAGTGGCCTCGTCGTTTTTTTATGGGCGAGAAAAATTAATCCCTAAGATGTTTCAGTCAATCGTTGATGTGATCAAAAAAGCCGGTCTCGATTGCTCAAGTCTCATCTACTATCTTGAAAGACATATTGAGGTTGATGGGGGAGAGCATGGCCCCATGGCCCTAAGATGCTTGAATGGATTAACGGATACGGAAACAAAAAAGAGTGAAGCCACTTTAATGGCCGTAAAGTCTCTTGAGATGAGATGGGATCTTTGGGACTTTATTCAATCTGAATTTTAATAAAAAAAGGGCCCCGTATTCAGAGGCCCTTCAAAAAGGAGAGATTTTTTATTTTCTTCTTAGTCTTCGCAACGTACGTCAAGAATAGCTGTGTACATTCCAGTAACATGGTTAAGGTAAACTTTACCTGAGTTAGCGAAAGCTTTTCTTCTGAATGAACCATCTTCAAGGTCAGAATGTGTAGGGTTACAAGTTCTTAAAAAAGAAAACTTAGTTCTTCCCCAACGATCAGCATTTACTTCAGCGGCCATTGCTTGAGCTTCAGCGAAAACACCTTGGGCAGTTTCACCTTTGATTCTTACAAGTTCTACTCGGTCATATCTTCCAGCGAAAGCAGAAAGAGAAAGTAGGGCAGCAGTTAAAGCGATAAATTTTTTCATAATAAACTCCGTATATTTGTAGGCATTATTGCCAGGTTAATTCGTTAGTAAAAGTGTTAATTAGTCTTCGCAGTTAACAACAACAGTTGCTCTATAAACACCAGTTACGTGGTTAAAAGTAACTCTGCTTGTTGAAGTGTAAGCTTTTCTGTTGAAAGAGAAGCTATCTTCGAAGTCAGAAGAAGTAGGGTTACACTGGCTAAGGTAAGAAAATTTTGTTCTTCCCCAAGTGTCGCCATTGATTTCGTCAACCATAGCTTCAGCTTTAGCATATACACCTTGAGCAGTTTCACCTTTTAGCCAAACAATTTCAGTCTTGTCTAAGTTTCCAGCGAAAGCAGAAAGTGATAGTAGTGCAGCAGCGATAGCGATAAATTTTTTCATTATAAACTCCAATAAGTTAGTTAGGCATCAGCGCCTGTTGTTTCGATGACCAAGTTATAGGGCAGGTAAAAAAATATTTCCTTACGAAAATAGCTTTTGTTGCAGTTTTCCTTAACCGAATGTTAAGCAATAATTTTGGCGAGTTAGGTAGGGCTAAAACTTGAGCGCCCTAAAATTTAAGGGAGCTTCTTAACCTTAAGTTATCGATTGGTACCTGGTTACTTGTGTAATTGAAAAATAAATTGATCCATTTCGGATTTCCACATTTCAGAACGCGCTTTGGGATTACAACGAGTTGGAGTTGCCCAGTACCAAATATTATGGGAGTTGTTTTGATGAGCTACTTCATTTTAGGGGAAGCTTTGTGGGTTGGCATTATAAATACTCTCTAACTAAATCTTTAGAGCTCGCGAAGATGGTTCCCACTTTATTCATATAAAGAGAGTCTTTGCTATTGAGATCAAGAGGTCTCCCATCATACTGACTATTAAAGCCGCCGGCCTCAAAGCTGATAAGGGAAACAGCGGCATAATCCCAAAGACAGCCCCCACCTAAAGACTCTTTTGGAGGTTTTATAAAAACTGCCGGTGCCATTTCAATAGTATTGATGGCCATCATGACCGCGCCGGCGATAGGAATCTCATTTAACTCACCTGGCTGACTAATAACTTTAAAAGAATTATCGTTTTTAAAGGCCCCTTCGCCTTTAACAGCGTGATAGAGATTCTTCACTGCTGGATCATAAACCACCCCTATCATCACCGTTCCATCTTTTTTGATAAGGGCGATAGAGACGGAGTATCCAGGTTTACCTTTTGAGTATTGTAGAGTTCCATCAAGAGGATCGATGCACCAAAAGTATTCTTTTTCAAAACGAGAGTTATCATCAGGGCTTTCTTCCGTTAGAAGCCCGAGGTCATATTTCTCAATGGTAGGATTTAAAACTTCTAGGATGGCCTTCTCTGCTTTTAGATCAATTTCCGTTAGGGCGTTTGAAGCTTCACTTACGCCGGCCTCTTTTCCAATAAGATCTAGAGTACTCCCATCAACGGAGCTTATGATTTTTCCCGCGGCAAGTGCTGCTTCTCTTGCCATCTTTAGGAGAACTATTTTATTGACAACTTTATCAGTCATAAATGATTTCTATTGAAAGGTGGTTAACTACTTTTAAACCTATTGTAGGCTATATAGAGGAAAGATTTAAGAATCATTATTAAATAAAATTGTATTGAATTACTATAGTATCGTATTCAGTTGTCGATAAGGAAGATATGCTTCGAAGATTCCTAGTTTTATTTATACTTTTCACACGGGCCGCGATGGCCTTTCCTACTGTATTTGATTTAGTGATAGGGGAGGAAAAGGTACTTGTTAGCTGTGGAAACCTTAATGGGGACCTTGAAAAATTCAAAGATATAGAACAAATTGGTAACTTCTTTGAATGCGATAACTTATCTCCCGAGAAATACTGTGAATGTATAAGCCGTACTGACTCTAAGATTTTAAACCCTAAAGAGATGATACGAGTTCAAATTGAATTAGGTCTACTAGGGGATGGTACAGATGATAAATCGCAACATCTATTATCTGATATTACAAATGCGCAAAAACTAATGCGAATGTATGAGAATAAAGAGGATGAGCTTTGTTTTGATCTTTCTAGAAGGACAAAGGGGAGCTTTCAAAAAAAACCTACGGAGATACTATCATCGTTTGCAGAAAAGGCTTTTAATGAAAAAGATTCTAAAAATCAAGTAGCCTATTTAAATTCAAGATATATTGAAAAAGCAAAGGAGATTCCAAAGATTATAAATGAAGGTGCGGATGAGAACTTCAAAATCGCGAAAAAAGAAGATGCGAAATTGTTACTCGCTATGGCCAAAATAATCTCGGGTCCCATCAAAGGTAGATTTAATAAATTATCTCATCGTCTAAGTCCTACGTGGAAAAATGATTTAATTAAAATAATCTTGTCGGAAGAATTTAGGGAAGCCCATAAGGACTCACCTTTGTTTCAAACAACCTCTAAAGTACTCATGAGTCAGACGGGGAAATCAGGAGTTTTATCTAATTCGAGCTTTCTGGTAAATTTGAAAAATGCTGTTAAAGCAGCTGTAAAGCCTAAAATGCTAGTAGGTGATGATAAAGAAGAAAAAATTCTCAGGCAAATTCAAAAAAATACCAATGAAAAACCTTTTAAATCTTACTTATCCAAATCTTTGAATACAAGTTGCCAGGATTTAACAGAAGACCTTATTGCTAGAAGTATAACTGGCGATAAAGGGGAAATGAATGTTGAAAATCGTAGTGAATTTAGAAGGCTAGGATTAAATATTTTTCAGGAATTGTCTGAGTTTCCTATTGAAGGGCAGTCAAATGCTCAAGTGATGAGTAAAGTCCGCCGTATGAATGAGATCAAAGCAAACTACCAAAGAAGACTATTAGAGCAATTTGGGTATTCAGATGACTTACTTTTAAATAACGATAAAAGAAATGAAATTTTTAAGCATGTTGAAAAAAAGAGTAATAGCCTAGGGAGATATTGGTGCGACTTTGTTAAGGGGAAAAGTAATCAGGAACTTGCACAAAATAGCACTTCAAATTTATTAGGGATTAACGGTGGAACAGCTTTCTTAATGAAGCAAGAAGAGTTTAGAAAAATTGAGACCAACAAGCTTCAACTTCACGGATTAATCACAAATCTTAATGAAGAAGTAAGAAAACTAGATGGCCATATTAAGGAAACACGGCTTGCCATCTCAAATAATGAGAAACAACTCAAAATTAAAAAGGCCGAACTTGTCAGAGCGAAAGAAAATGGAGCGAGTCTAAGAACTAAATCTTTAGAGAATAGTATAAAAGGTCTTGAGGAGCTCTTGTCCTTCCAAAGAAAAGAATCGACTAATTTATACAGTCAATATATTAAAAAGAGTACCCGTCTTGCCATAGAAAGAGAAAAAGCGTCAATGCTAGAGGGTAATCAATTTTCTACAGAGTTTCAAGCTGGTCTACTTTTAAAAGGACAGAGTAGTGGGTTAACCGGGCATTTTTCAAATGTTGAAAGTAATGGAATTCATAATGCTCAAATAATGCTTCACAATTATGACTTTAGACCTACTGATCCAACTAAAATAGATAAACCTTTGTTTGAATTTGTAGAGAAAAAGCCTGAAGAAAAAGAGGCTATTGTATATAGCGAAGTAAAAGACCAGTTCGAAATTGGGACTGTTGCTGAAAAGAATAATTCAATCATTAAAGAAACTCTTCAGACTTTAGAAAATGTTAATTCCTCAATTTCTAAAGGTTATAAACCAAATAGTAAAAAAGACATATCGATTGCCGAAGAAAGACTTTCAGAAATGATTAATGGCTCTTATTCAAACTTAAAGGCAAGCGGTGCTAATAAGAAAAAAATGATGAAGTTTGTTGGTGATATAAAAAAGTTTTCTGACAAGAATAAGGACAAATTAAAGGATTTAAGAGTAGCTGCACTTGGAGATTATCCTAAAGAAAAAAATCTCGAAGAACTTAAGACTATAGTGACACAAAAGGCTGAGAAGAAAATAATGGATAAAAATGAAAAACTTCCGATGATTCCTTCTGCCAATGGTGAGTTTGTCGCTAAAAAAACTAAACCTCTAAAGCAGGATGAAGTTGAAAGATCTAAGCCATTTCTGGAAGTTCCTAAAAATGATGTTGATATTCCAATACCTTCTATTGCTAAAAAAGTTGTGAAGGAAAATATACCTGTTATTCCTGTTCGTGATACGAAAGAGTTTAATGCGTTAAAAAATGAAGTTAGGGAGCTCAAAAATGAGTCTTTGGCTAACGAAGTTGAAGTGTTAAAACAAAGAGCAAGTTTAGCAAAAACAGAAATTAAAAATGAAGAAGTCCAAAACAAGTTATTAAAGAGGCTTAACGACAATTCAAAGAAACAATCTTCAGTCGAAATGACGAAGAATCTATCAGATCAAAGTGGGGCGAGTGAAGAGCCCAAGCCTTTAGTAGGTGGAAGAAATGAGAGAAGCGTAGGAAGTAAACCTGTTGCAAAAAGCTCAGGTCCTGTTACTCGCTCCGCTGCTAAAGCAGCTGCTCCTTCAACTCTAGAGGATAATGACAGAGACAATTTGAGTAAGGCTGTGCCTTTTATACAAAAACAGGATGAGATTCGCATAAATGAAAGCAATAAGATGATTCAATTAATCTCAGATAGTAATTTTGATTATGAGGACGGTCCTTATATCGAAGAATTAAATGAAAAAATCACCACCGTTCGTAGCAAAGATATAGTTGATTTAAGTAAAGATGAAGTGAGTAGTTATTTGGAAGAGATATTTAAAAACTTTAAAACAGAAAAAATATTTTTAGAGCTGCCTTCCGGTAAAAAGATAATCGTGAAAAAAACTAAGCCTAGGCTGAGGAAGAAAGTGAAAGACCTCAACGAAATTCTATCAACAAAAAATAATTAAAGTTGATTTAAAACCTTATCTTTCATTTTTTCTGAGTAGGTGTTGAGCTTATAATGCCCTGGTGACCAGCCTTTTAAGAAACGATAGAAGTCGCACCAGGCGTAGGGATATAACTCCCGCCACTCTTTTTCCACCTCCGGATGAGCTAGTTCACTAAAGTAATAATCAAGCCACTTGGTTTCATATTTCTCTAAATCATCTTCTCTATAGATACTGCTTAAAAAGTAGGCCAGATCCTTTACTCCAACTCCGCCGCCGATATACTGAAAGTCCACCGCGGCTGCTTCATTATCTGAAAATAAAAAGTTCGCCAGCTTAGCATCCCCATGAACAAAGGTTTTAAATTTGGCATCATTTAATTTCTTATCAATTAAAGGGGCCGCTTTTTTTAACTCGATATCATCGATGGCCTTAAATTCATCGGGTCTAGTATCTAAATGCCAATAGGTTCCAATCTCCCAAAGTCCTTCGGGCTCTTTTCCTAAATAATGCTTATGAAACTTTGCTAGCCACTTAAGGCAAAGCTTAATCTCTTCATCAGTAACTGAAGTTTTAGGCTCAAAGCCTTTTGTTTTTAAATCTTCAAGGATGAGATACTGCTGATTATCTCTTTCTCCCGAGGCCAAAAAGCGAGGAGTATAAGCAAGGGAGACCTCTTCATTATAGTTTTTATAAAAATAAGTTTCTACTTCATAAGACTTAGCTTTTCTTTGATGAGAGAAGTCCGTATCCCAGCCTCTAGGATGATTCTTTCCTCTTTCAATATTGATGAGTTTTTCAATGACGGAAGTCTTATCAGTTGTGACACGATTCAGAACACCGTAACCACTCCATAGCTCTTGAATGGCCTTAATTTCCAAAATTTTATTTGAATCGGTGAGTTCTAAAATAATTTCTTTCATGGATATAGCCTACACGATGACATGTTTTGGGGCTATTAGACGTGACGCAGACCGCATGTTTTTTTGCGTAATTGCGCAGATTATGACAAAACTACCTCAAATTAACCAATACAGAGGAAAATATGGAATCAGATTCGCAAAAAGTTAGTTATATCATCGGTCGTCAAATCGGTGGAGATTTTAAAAAGCAAAACATCGATATTCAGTTCGATGATTTCTTTCAAGGTGTTCGTTCATCTTTCCTTCAAGAGCCAAGTGAACTTGAAGAAGCCGAAATCAACAGAGTAATGGGAGCTTTCCAAGAAAAAATGAAGGCCGCTCATGAGCAACTTGCTAACGAAATGGCATCAAAAAACAAAGAACTAGGGCAAGCTTTCCTAGAAGAAAATAAGAAAATCGACGGTGTTACTGTAACGGCCACAGGTCTTCAGTACCGCGTACTTGAATCAGGAAACGGAGCAACTCCTACTGCTGAATCAACTGTTGAAACTCATTATGAAGGAACTTTGATCGATGGAACTGTATTTGATTCATCTTATCAAAGAGGAGAGACAATCTCTTTTCCAGTTAATGGTGTTATCCCAGGTTGGACTGAAGCTCTTCAGTTAATGAAAGAGGGAGATGTTTGGGAACTAGCTATTCCTTCTGAGCTTGCTTATGGCGCTCAAGGTGCTGGCGGACAAATTGAGCCACACTCAACGCTTAAGTTTAAGATCGAACTTATCAAAGTTAAGTAATTATAAGGCCCCTCTTCTGAGGGGCTTTTTTTGCCCCAAACATGGGGTGTCTCTACCCCCTATAAACCCATTTATTGCCTCGTTAAGTCACCGTATTTATATAAAAATTATTTTCACCTTATTATGTCTTCTGGGTCAATAAGACCTAAACAATGCCGATGAGGTAGTATGAGCGATTTATGGGAAAAGGTAGACGAGTCTGAAAAAGAATTTATTCAAGGCTGCGGTCCTTTTACAGATCAGCATGGTCAGCCCTCCATCCATGGAAACACCATTGTTCACCCTTGGAACTCTAAGGGGCGAGGCTTTTTAACCTTCTTTGCTATCTTTTGGAATGCCTTTGTCTTTACATTTTTAACGGCGACCTGGTCCGGTTCCGTTACCGTTAATGGAACTCCTTATAAATCTATGCAAGATGCTTATGCCAATGATCCAAGCGTTTTAATTTTTCTTCTTTTTCCTATAATTGGAATTACTCTAGGCTATATTTGTACAGCTCTTTGGTTTAACAAAACGAAAATCAAACATAGTTATAAAGGATTAGAAGTTACTCGCGGACCAATACCATGGCCTAATTCTTTTGAGTTAATACCAATAGATGAAATTGTTCAATGCTATGTGCAGGTGTATTCTTCTCATTCGCAAAATAAAAGACCGGTCTACGCTTATAGAGTAGTGGCACAATGTATGAATACCTCTGAAAAGATCATAGAAAATGGTTTTCCTAATTACCGAGAGGCCCGTATCCTAGAGCAATGGCTTGAATCTAAACTTAATATTGAAGATAAGGCCGTTCACGGCGAAGTCGCTTCCTAATCGAAATATGAAATACTACGACATGCATGAAGATGCCTATCAGCAATTAAAAGCAAAAGATAAGATCTCTTGGGACGGGCAAACCGACCCAAAAGAGCTTTTGAATCACGAAATTAATCAGGCCATTGGAAAAAAGCTTCCAGACTTTTTTCAGTCTTTTGAAGGTAAGTCAGCCGTTGATCTTGGAACGGGAACTGGAACCTGCGCCTTAAGTTTGGCCAAGCTTGGTTTTGGGGTTCGGGGTTTTGATTTATCGGAGACGGCCATTGGGCTGGCCCGTAAAAATGCTAAGGCCCTTGAGGTAGAAGTAAATTTTGAAGTTTCAGATATCACAAAGATCATAACCAAAGATAAAGTAGACCTCGTCGTAGATAGCAGTCTCCTTCATTGTCTCGTTCATAGGGAAGATCGAAATAATTTCTTTAGGGTCGCCCATGATTTATTAAAAGATGAGGGCCTTCTTTTTTTGCACACGATGATTGAAGCCTCTGATATGTCCGAGATGTTAGATCGAGATTATCTTGTTTATGAAAATCATATCCTTTATAGCACTGGTCCCGATCGTTGGGAGATGGATTGGCAGGAAGTTCAAGGTAAACGTGTTTTTCCCCATCGCTGGATCACAACAGTAGATCTTCTAACTGAAGAGGTAAGGCGGGCAGGCCTTAAGATCGTCGACTTTAAGGTTGAACCACAAGAGCGCAGCACTGGCATATTCTGTGGCTGGCTTAAGAAGGCTTCCTAGAAAGATCAAGATGTCCGAAAAGAGCATTTTTTTGACTTAAATCAGAAAGATTTATTTTCTCATTTTGCTAAATTAGCTTCAGAACTTAAGAAGCGAAGGAGGCTTTATGAAGATATCAAATCTATTTACTTTATTACTAATGATTCTCATTTTTCAAACGGGTTGCGAGAGCATACCTAGTGCAAAAAACGAATTAGAAATTCAAACCTTTACCGCGGACCTAGCTGGTTTTTCAGTGAACTCTCACCTGATTATGTGGACTGAAAAGGCTTTGCTTGTGGATGCTCAATTTACAAGATCGCAAGCTGATAAAGTTGTCGATTTAATTAAGAACTCGGGAAGAGAGCTTAGTCAGGTTTATATTACTCATGCCCATCCGGATCACTATTTGGGCCTAGAGAAAATTATTAAGGCCTTCCCAGCAGTAGAAATTATTGCCAGGGCAGAGGTTGTAAAAGGAATCAAAGAAACAGCTCAGGGAAAGATTGATTACTGGAAGACCATGTACAAAGATGAGCTTGCGGATAAGTTCCTTTTACCAACTTCATTTTCTGGAAATGAAATTTTTCTTGAAGGGCAGAGAATTGAAATCGTCGATTTTGGAAAAGGGGAAAGTTCTCACGATACGGCTCTTTATATTCCTAGCTCAAGAGAACTACTAACCGGTGATATGACTTACGGGAAAGTTCACTTTTGGCTTGCTGAGCAAAGAGCTGATCATGTTCTTGAAAACCTTAATAAACTTGCTGCTTTTGATGTGACCATGGTTTATCCAGGACACGGAGAAGTTGGCGGAAGCGAAGTTATTGCAACGAACATCAAGTATCTTGAAGACTTTATTGCCGTAACAAATTCAGGTTTAAGTGTAGAAAAGGCAAAAGAGAAGATGCTGGCAAAGTATAGTACCTACAAGCTTCCCATCATCCTCGACCTATCATTAAAAGCAGTAATTAAATAATTGAATGTGGGCGGTATTCTTACCGTCCTTTCTCGTTACTTATCTTTATATGGTTCGTTGATTTTACGAGGGATACGATCAGCGGAAACAGCGACATAGGTGAAAACACCTTCTGTTACTTTTTCGCGAATATCTTCATATTGACGGGCAACCCAAGACTCAATCTTTACCGTCATAGATGTATTTCCTTGCTTAAGAAGTTTTACATAACAGCAAAGAGTATCTCCAACCATAACCGGCTTATAAAAAGTCATGGCATCAACAGCGATGGTAACAGTTCTGCCTTTTGATATTTTCTTTGTGACAAGGCCTCCGGCAATGTCCATTTGGGATAGGACAAAGCCGCCAAAGATATCACCGGCAGGGTTAGTATTCTCTGGCATGGTCTGGACTCTAATGGCCAGCTCGCCTTCTGGTTGTTCGTTTTCTTTTATACTCATGGGAATAGTTTACTTGCTCGAATATATAACAGCAAATCCCTTAACCAGTCGTTAAACTAGCGTATCCATGGTCTCATTATACTTCGAGGTTAAAGCTGTATCCGGTTCTAAACTCATAGAATTGCTAAGTTTAATGGTGGTTAAGGAAAAGAGCATTCGCTCTGGCTTTTGGGTCGCAAAAAAATCAGATTCAGTCTAAATTTCTGTCATTGAAACAAACGGCATCGACTCCTACCGATGCTTGTAAAACTTTCTCCTACCCCCCAGATTCCCTTCGTCACCATGGCGAAGGGGTTCTTCCTGACGAAGAAACTGGTAGGTGCAAAATGCACCATAGGGGAAGAAGCTTCAATTCGCTGGATAAAAATTTGAGATTTAGTATTTAAAGATTACGAGATAGTTGAGAGAGAGAGTGTAAAAATGCAAGTTACGACAAATGTCATTTCAGATGCTTTAAATAGTTATCTATCAAATACCCGCCTTTCCATGGAGCAAATTGCTCATAAATGGAATATTTCTTCGGCCATGTTAAGCCAAATTAAGAATGGGAAAAAACGCGCAGGTATAGATCTAGGTCTTAAAATCTTACGTGAAGCCGGTACCAATATTGAGAGCAGAAAGATGTGGCTCGATGACAGGTATATGCAAGAAAGCCAAGAGTACGGCCTTATAAAAGAAGAATTCACTCGTATGAAAGCTGAGAAATCCCTTCAAAATGACTTTTGTGAACTTCTTGAATCCCATCCTGTTTTACTTGATATCTTTTTAGATATCGCTCTGGCCGAAAAAACGGGGATTACTTGGAATAGTATTTATAAAAACTACGGGGAGCACGGAGCTGATCTGGCGCTTACTTTAGTGGAATCTAAATTAGTCGTTCGTGATGAAGAGAAGTTTTTTATCAATGAGCAAAACTCTACCTTTATAAGTGATGATGTGACCTCTTTTGGAATTGTTAAGGCCATTATCGAACTTCAAAAAACAAGAAAGAAAAGAAATATATTTAAAGGCGAACTTCAATACGACATCACTGATGTTAGTAAAGAAGCTTACGCCGAACTGATTGAACTTAATAAAGAATATGTAAAAAAAGTAAGAAGCATATTACAGGAGAATGAAATGCATCGTTTAGCTGGCGGAGTTCGTATTGTTTGCCAATCACTGGTTTCACTCGCAAAGGGAAGTCTATGTTTAGCGTTATTCCTATGTGTCTTTAGTCAAAGTCCCGCCCATGCTGGTGGTATTAGCGGTGGCAGTTCGGATCGGCTTCTAGGTGGTATTGGCGGCGGCGCTTCTGATCTTATTAGATCGTTTAAGAAACCAAGTAATTTTACTGGACGCTTTGGAACGAAATTTATCTACGAGAAAGCAACACTTTCTATTCCATATTTATATACAGACAAAGAGTCAGCTGTTGCGGCCATGGTTGAATTAAATAAGAGTCTTGTTGAAGGAGACTTTGATAAGAAGGTTCTTCGCCGAATGAGAATCAGACCCAATGATAATTGTAAGTCTCAAGACACCTTGGGATCATCATATATACGTAATGCTCTTACTAAGGGAAGTATCCACCCCCTCGGCTTTTCCCTTAGTGAGAGTTTTAACGCCAAAGGGGAGCAACGATTTAGCATCAAAGCAGACTTCTATGTTCCATGTGAAAAACCAAAAAAAGATTAAGAGAGTAAAAAGAAAAAGGACCTTCATTCGAAGGTCCTTTTAGAGAGAGAGTATTTTATTGACGTGGGCTTAGGGCCACTCGAGCCTCGGAAAACAATTCTTTGTCATTAAGAGAGCTAGAGATAGTTTCTCTTAGAAGGGTGCTTTC
>JAIBDQ010000128.1 GCA_024686135.1 Halobacteriovorax sp.
ATAATGAGGGGAAAATCGATCCCGAAATTTATCGTGAATTATCTTCTCAAATGGAATCAAACTTTTCAGATTTTAGGGAACAATTATCCTTAAAGACCACTCCATTTTTAGTTGGGTTCTTTTTCAAAGATAAGGAAGTTCGTATATACACTCCAAGGTTAAATGAAGAGCTTTTTCTACTACAGTACGGAGAACCAAGCGAGCTGGTTGAGCTTAGAGAACATTCAGAGAAAGTTGCATTTTTAAATCCACAGGATTTCCCAAGTCAAATTGATTGGGTCACTTATGAAGGTAAACTTCCAGATTTATTAAAAGATGAAAGATTTAAGTCCGTAGAAAATGAGTCAAATGCACTCGTAGAAAAACTGCTAATAAAGATTAATAAATATAGACCTAGTTTATTTGAAAAATTCTCTGATTATGGGCTTGGTCTTACTGCTCAGTATGCTCTTCTTAGAATCCATTTACTAAAGTTTTTAGCAATTCTTCCTTCTCTTGATCACGACTTAACTGGAAATGAAGTTAAAAGAATATTGTTAGAAGCTTTAAGGAGACTCTTAACGGATAACGATAAGGCGAGACTATTGGAAAAGACTGGACAGGAAAGTCCACTTCCTAGTTACCTCTACTGGTCCGTAAAAATTAAATATCAAATATTAAAAGTACTTCCTGCAGGTCCTTTGGCCTGGTCAGTTCGAACGGCCGTTAGGTTTATGGCGAAAAGGTTTATTGCTGGTGAAACCATTGAAAAAGCGGAAGGTGGATTCAAAGAATTATTTAGAACAAAAAGAGATGTGACTCTTGATCAATTAGGGGAGCTTGTTGTTTCAGAAAAAGAAGCCGACCACTACCGCGACGAAGTACTAAAGCTAATTCGTGGTTTTGGCATGCATATTATTAAGGGTTCTAAAAATGAATCAGGAATTGAAAGGGCCCATGTTTCCATTAAAGTCTCAGCACTTTGTAGTGACTTTAAGCCTGAGGCTTTTAATTATACCTACAAACTCGTCGCGCCGAGGTTAAAAGAAATTTTATTAGTCGCGAGACAGAATCAAGTTTTTATTAATATAGATGCAGAACACTATCATTACCGAGATATCGTTTTTAAGATTTATAGTAAGGTTCTCCTTGATACAAGCGATCTGCATAATTATTCAGCAACAGGAATAGTGGTTCAGGCTTACTTAAGAGATGCCCATAAACATCTTTTAGAAATAGTTGAGCTAGCAAAAAAACGTGGGCTAATAATGCCAATCAGGCTGGTTAAGGGAGCTTACTGGGATGCTGAAACAGTCGAGGCAGATGCCCATAGTTTTAATGCCCCAGAGTTTTTAAATAAAGAAGAAACAGACCTTCATTTTAGACAGCTAGTGGTCAAGATAATGGAGTCTCATCCTCATATTCAATTATGTTTGGCCTCTCATAACTTTTCAGATCATTGTTTTGCTGAAGTCTTAAGGGGAAGATACTATAAAGAGACTCCCATAATAGAACATCAATGCCTGCATATGACTTATGAAGCCCTTTCTACTGCCATGGCGCAAATGGGCTGGGTGGTAAGAAACTATGTTCCCATTGGTTCATTAATTGTTGGGATGGCCTATCTCGTTCGAAGAATAATGGAAAATTCTTCTCAAGTCGGGGTGCTAACTATTATGCGCTCCCATAAAAAGGTTTCTAAAATTAAATCTCCAATGGAAACTCATATTGAAAAAAAACAAGATGGTGCCTTAATTAGAGATAAATCGCAGCAGTCCTTAACAAAGGACTACTTTAATATTCCTCCAGTACAGACTTATCTTGATGATGAAAGAAAGTGGATGGATGAAAGTCTAGAATCATTCAAGAAAAAAGACTTAGGAAAGACTTACCAGAACTCGTCGGTGATTAGTGGTGATAAGAAGAAAATCCTATCGACCTCAGATTCATCAATAGTCGTTGGAGAAATAGATTTTGCAAATATTGAAGATGCTTTAAAGGCCGTAGAACTTGCGGATGAACTATATACCAAAGGAAACTGGGCGGGACTGCCATGGATAAAGAGATCAGCAGTCTTAACAAGAGCAGCCGATATAATGTTAGCAAAACGTTTAGAGCTATCTTCACTTATTGTTTATGAAGCTGGAAAATCAATACCGGAAGCTCTTGGGGACGTAGATGAGGCTATCGATTTTTTAAATTTTTACGCTAGGGAAGAATCTTGGATTCACCGTGGTGAAGAAAAATTTGGCAGCCGCGGAGTTATAGCAATTATCTCCCCCTGGAACTTTCCTCTTGCTATACCTTGCGGGATGGTGAGTGCGGCCTTAGTTGCAGGAAATACTGTTATTTTAAAGTCAGCAGAACAAACTCCGCTTATCGCTCAAGAACTAACTAATATTTTTTACGAAGCTGGTTTACCTGAAAATGTGCTTCAGCATATTCCTGGAATGGGGGAAACAGTCGGTGCTGCCTTAGTTAAACACCAAAGAGTTGCAGGGATTGTTTTTACGGGGTCAAAACAAGTCGGGATGATGATCTCAAATATTGCCGGTAAAAGAATCTATCATAATAAACTTTATGATCTTAAATTACCGGTAAAAGTAATTACGGAAATGGGCGGGAAGAATGCGGTCATCGTTACGGCCAACGCTGAACTTGATGAAACTGTTTCTGGAATTTTATATTCAGCTTTTGGTCATGGGGGACAAAAATGTTCTGCTTGTTCAAGAGTCATCGTAGATAATTCTGTAAAAGATAGACTTATCGAAAGGCTTAAGGAGGCCTGCGCTGATTTAAATGTAGGGGAGGCATGGAACTTTTCTACGGCCGTAAATCCAATTATTACAATTGAAGATAGAGACCGATTAAGGTCGCAGGTGGCCGATGCTGGCAATGAAGCGGGGGCCATCGTTCATATAAATAGAACTAACGAAGAACTGCCAGGGTATTGTGTTGGTCCAGCTCTTATTGAAGTTCCCTATGAAAAGGCCATGAATCCAGAGTCCTACGCTGTGCGAGAGCTCTTTGGACCAGTTGTCCATGTCATTGGTTATGAATCTATAGAGGATGCAGTAAAACTTTTTAACTCCACAGAATACGCCTTAACGGGCGGTATTTTTTCCCAGTCTCAGGATGATATTGATTGGCTGGCCCAGCGTCTTGAATGTGGAAATCTCTATATTAATAGATCTATAACAGGAGCTCGAGTGGCCATTGAGCCTTTTGGCGGTTTTAAACTAAGTGGAACTGGACCTAAGGCCGGAAGTAAATCTTACTTACAGGCCTTCCATTCTAAAGTTAAAACGCCTTTGTACTCATCATTGACGCCTGATGAAGAAGGCGGAAAGGAAAAATTAGATTTGGCAGGAAGATCGACTGTAGACAATGAGAAGAGAGCAAAAACTATCTACAAAGGAACCGGGCTTCTCATAGAAAACTTTGAGTCTCTTTATCAAGGGATTTACGGAGACGATAAAGTTATTCTCAATCGTTTTCATAAGTGGATGAGAAAAAGTCTTCCTAGTTTTCAATCTAAGGAACATAAGAATCGCATTATCCCAGGCCAGCTTAGCTATAATGATTATTCTCTAGTTCAGGAACATGTCGTTGTTACGGCCTATGAAAAAAGAACTTACTTTCCAAATTTGCTTAATGTTCTTGGGGCCCTAAGTGTTGGTTCAGGGGTTACAGTCTTTGCCCGTAATAAAATTGCTGCTAAATGGTGGCAAAAGGTGCAAGGCTTCTTTATTCAAAGCGGATTAGACCCTAAGCAGTTCCAGGTACATTTTGTGAGTAAAGAAACGCTCTTAGAGTCATTAAAGGATCCTTTTATTGGTAGCCTTATCTTTGATGGCCCCCTTGAGACTTTAGAGGAAATGCTTGAAATCCTCCATGCTGAGGATGTTGATGAGAAACGTATTAGACAAGTCTTAACGCCTTTTGATTCACCGGAGCAAGAAAACTTTAAACGAATTTGTGAGCAATTCGTTTGGGTCAGGGCCTTTGCTGTAAACACGATGAGGCATGGAGCGCCACTGGATTTAAACTTATGAAAATAGCAGTCCTTGGATGTGGAAATTTAGCAACAGCAGTTGTTTCTAAGCTAGAAGGTTTTGAGATTCATACTTATACCCCAAGCTTTATGCGTGCAGAAAAATTGGCCATCAAAAAAGGTGGTATTTCCCATAGAAAGCTTAAGGATGTTCCAGCAACAGACTATATTATTCTTGGAATGAAGCCTCAGCAATTTGACGAGTTTTCTAAAGATTTTAAGAATCATTTTGATAGTGATACTGTCGTCATCTCACTTCTTGCAGGAACAGATGTGGCAACGATAAAGAAGTCCTTAGGGGCAAAATCTGTGGCCAGAGTTATGTCTAATACACCGGCGCTTGTTGGAGAGGGACTACATGCACTTTTTTTTAGTGATGTAGAAAAACCCGAGATCGTAGAGAAAATGTTCAAAGCCTCGGGAGAAATCATCACGCTAGACTCCGAAGAAAAAATAGATGCCATCACTCATTTTAGTGGTTCAGGACCTGCTTATCTTTTTGATTTAGCGAGGATTTTAACGGCTGAACTAGAAAAAAGAGGTTTAACAAGTGAGCAGGCCAGTTTAGCTATAAAGCAAACTCTACGAGGTTCATCGATCCTGCTTAAGAATTCAGATTTATCGGCCATAGAATTAAGAAAACAAGTTACTTCAAAAGCTGGAGTAACAGAAAAGGTTTTAGAATCCCTCTGGGAGTCAGGGATTGATAAGGCATATGAAAAGGCTCTTGTGGCCGGAGATGAAAAAATCGCGCAGTTAAAGGGAAAATTATGAAAAATGCAGTTACCAAAAATGTAAATAAACTTGTAGGAACTTTTATGGATCAGGTTCCTGACCAATTAAAAGATACCGCGATGATACGCTTCTTTGGTTTAACTAAGATTCCACTACTCTGGTTTATTAAGCCCACTGTGCAGAAAATGACTGATGAGGTTTGCGAGATAAAGGTTCCTTTAAATAGGAGAACTAAGAATCATTTAGACTCCATGTATTTTGGAGTACTCTGTGCTGCTGCTGATTGCGCTGGCGGTTTAACTGCCATGAAGCATATCCGAAAAAGTGGTAGGCCTATAGCGCTTTCCTTTAAAGACTTTCATGCAGAATTTTTGAAAAGAGCAGAAGGAGACACCATCTTCACGAACACTCAAGGAAAAGAAATCGAAAAGTTTGTTCAGGAAGTAGCGGCTTCTGGCGAAAGAATGAATATGCCGGTGGAAGTGATAGCTACTGTTCCTGACAAGGAAGGTGATGAACCTGTTGCCAAGTTCACGTTAACCTTATCCCTTAAGTTAAAAGGATAGTTTTTAATGATTATTGATAATTTAAATCTAAATTTACTTAGAGTTTTTGAATGTGTTTATAGAACAAAGTCTATGACAAAAGCTGCTGGCGAACTTCATATGACTCAATCTGGGGTTTCTCAAAATATAAAAAATCTTGAAGAAATTTTAGAAGTTAAACTTTTTGATAGAGTAAAACAAAGGCCGGTTCCAACCCATAAGGCCCATGAGCTTTTTAAGGGTTCTAGCACCTGTCTTTATGATATTGAAAAAATTCTAGCAGACATAAAAGATACAGATCCAAGTCTAAAAGGTAATGTCATCATCGGTGTACCGATTGAGTATGGAAATAATGTTATTTTGCCCTTACTGGCTAAATGGGGCGCCAAGCAGCCGGGGATTACTTTTAAGATGGTCTATGGTCATGCCAGTGCCATGAACTCCTTAATCCTAAAAGGGCAATTAGATTTTGCCTTCGTGGATACTTTTGGTTTAGATAAACAAATACGTTCTCAAAAAGTTGCGGATGAAACACTGAATCTTTGTGCCTCAAAAGAATATGTAAAATCCCATGGGCCAGTTTCTGGTAATAAGAAGTACTTCGAGGAACTCGACTTTATTGCTTATATTGATGACGCTCCCGTTTTGAAATCCTGGTTTAAACATCATCTTAAAATTCAAAACTTCCAAGGACGAGTAAAGGCCTCATTAATGGATGTTCAAGGCATGGCCCAGATGATCTCTGCAGGTTTTGGGGTAGGGATTCTCCCCACTCACGTTCTTAACAGGTTTAAGGAGATGGGCCATCAGTTTCACGTTTATAAAGGTAGTGGGAAACCCCTTCAAAACGCTATTTCAGTGGCCTACCTAGAAAGCAGGACACAGTCTCCAGCGGTTGAGCAGACTCTAGAGTATTTAATCTCAGAGCTTTAGATAAGTAGTTGAAATTTAGGAATTTAAACCTGTAAGTCTTACAAATAGACTTACATCTCATCTTGCTCGTTGGTAGTTAGACTTTGCTAACTATTAAGGAGAGAAATATGAAAAATCTAGTTGTCCTGGCCTTCCTGGCCTTGATTTCAGGTGCGGTACAAGCAGAAGTTTTAAACTGCGGTGGGACTGAGCCCTTTTGGAGCCTAACTATTAATGAAGAAGAAAAAACCGTTGAATATAACGATTTTAGTGGTGATGAGAACATAGTGACATACAAGAAACTAGAGGTCGCTACTCCGATCAATGATACTTCAATTAGAAGCCTTTCTGCTGAAAGAGGATTTCGCGGAAGAAAGAAACTAAGCGCTGTTGTACTTCTTACTGATGGTGATTATCGGACATACTGCTCTGATGGAATGTCTGACTTTGATTATCAATATGAAATCGTATTGAATCTGGAAGGGCAACCTCTTCAAGGATGTTGTGAGTCATCAAAAAGACCTCGTAGAGGCGGCGAATAAAATCTTAAGTGGCAGCAATTCTTGGAATAGGTTAAAATTATTCCAATGGATAAAATCTTAAGAATTTGGTGTTTCGGGCTGTTGGCCATCTCGTTTGTTATTTATAACGGTGTCACAGTCCGCTTTGTTTATCCCAAAATTTTCTTTATGCAGACCTGGCTTGGGTTAGGTCTTCTTCTTTTTTCCATAAAAGTCTCAAAAGAGAGGGTTTTGTCCCTCGGTAATATAAGTCTTTCGTTCTTAACTTTACTCTTAATTAGTCTTATTTCTTCGAGCTATTCACCTGATCTTATGGTCTCTTTTTTCGGACCTTTTTGGAGGGGAACTGGCCTACTCTTTTATTTAAGTAGCTTTTTATGCTTTATGCTTTTGAAAGAATTCTTTAAGGAAGACAGAAATCAATTTGCTAAAGGAGTGATCTATAGTGGTTGGGCCATTGCCTCAATTGTGTTTCTTCATTTTCTTTTTACTTTTAATATTAGAAGCTCCGTTTACTTAGTAATTGGAAATGTAAATCCTCTATCCTTTTGGCTAGGGGTGACGGTTCTTTTGAGCTATTTATATAGGGAACTTTTTAAAGACAAAAAGTGGATACCAATACTATTTAGCGCAATCTCTCTTTTTTTGATATTGCTTTTGGGCTCAAGGGGGGCCATTGGTGGTTTGGCCATTTCTGGATTAATAATAGGATTATCTAAAGGAAAGAAGACCTTGAAAATTTGCTTGGGGTTATTTGGTCTAGTACTTGTAGTGCTCCTTGGTCAGTATTTTATAGTAGATAAATCTGTTTTATCGGACATTCTTTATAGAACTAAAAGTTTTAACCGTATGGGAATTTGGCAAGGGGCCTTTGATTCATTTTTGGAAAAACCTATTGGTGGTTATGGTTTTCATGGACTTATTCAAGGGTATTGGGAGAACTATACAAGCTATCTTGATAAAGGCCATGCTTGGAATGAGAACGCTCACTCTCTTATCCTCAATATGGCCGGCGAGCTCGGAAGTATCGGACTAATCGCTCTCAGCGTGATCACCTTTTATACCTTAAAAAGAATTCATAAGCTTGAAGACCGAATCGTCTGGTATTCAATCTTTTTCTATATCGTATTATACTGCCTAAGCCAGCCATTCTTTGTGGATACTGTCTTTCTTTTATTATTTGTTTACTATTTATTAGGAGAGGAATCTAAAGTAAAAATTTCGTCTGATAATTTTTATTATAGATTTGGAAAAGTTATTTTTGGAGTAGTTATACTTGCTATTACATTTGAACAGTTTACTCAAGTCGGAATTCTTAATGAAACTAGAAGGCAAATCGCAAAACATGGCAATTATCGAAAAGTTTGGAAGACATTAGAAGAGAAAGAACCTTTTATTGACCATGTCGGCGCCTTCTTTGAGATTAACACATTATTGATAAACAATTTTGCTCATGTAAAACCGGGCGAGACTGATATGGATAGAGAGTTAAGAACTCGGTCCAAGAGATTTATTAAAGAAAGCTTAGAATCATTGATGAAGAAGTATTCCCATAGACCTAGGTTGCTTAGAACTTACGGCCTTACCCTTATTCAAGAAAATGAGCTTGAAAAAGCCGAACAAGTTATCGATCTTATCCTTTCAAAATCTGATCAGGTTACGGAAATGTATTATTATAAGGCCGTGATTTATGCCAAGCTTCGAAAAAATAGGGAAGCTAAGGAAATGCTTTTAAAAGTTAAAAAACTAAACCCTGATTATAAGGGAATTGATGCCCAGCTTGAAAAACTTAAGAATTATTAAGCTGGGTTTTTTGAATCAATATAGAAAACTTCTAAACTA